>NZ_JBYTDV010000003.1:0-56932 GCF_058791735.1 Lelliottia sp. EB106-05-01-XG201 | reverse complement strand
TTATCCACATCCAGTGAGTAAAAGCGGGTCTGTTTATGAAAGTAACCGCATCCAGGTTATGAAAATAACCGCCTTGCTTATGAAAGTAAACGCCTGAATCATGAAAGTAACCGCTTTTTTTATGAATATGACCGCCGGGATCCATTTATTTCACTTAACTTTCATGGGATTAGGCGAGTGGTGATCTGTATTGATCTCATATTGATCTCGTATTGATCTGATCAATTGATCTATCAGGAGGATATGTGGATAAAACTAAACCAACTCAGGTATTTAACACCCCCTGCAATCTGATATGACACACGGAGCGTAACAGGTTTCTGTTTAACCGCAGATCTTGCGCTTCCTCGCCTGTTCGCGGGCAAGCCCGGTCACAGGCTGCGGCGAGCACTGCTATCATATCTCTGATTCAGGTACCCGTGCAGGTTCCTGATGACGATGCTGACCTATATCGTTAACCACCTAAGGTCCGATCACAACAATCATTCAGTACAAAGGAGTATTAGAGTAAACACACATAAGAGTAAAAACTCATTTACTCATTTTCTTTCAACCATGCATCGACAAGGTCGTTCATGACATCTGAAATAGAAACCCCTTTTCTGGCACAAGCGGCTTTCAGCCTTTGATGCTTATCTTCGGGCATATTGAAGTTCACACGTTTTTGAATGCCCGATGCTGGCGCTGAAATAACCTTGCCTAAATCCCTGTTCTCACCGAAGGTCATTACCTTAGGTGCCGCCGGGTTGCGGTTTTGCTTTACTAAGCTCATAGAGTTACTCCAATACACATTTACTCATTTGAGTTTATGTGTAAATGTGTTTTTACGCAACTAACTTGATGATTTCACCGGCCAGCACTTCGATCTCACCTTTCGCGGCCCCATCATTGGTATCGAACACAGTCTCACCATCCAGCACAGATTTCACGTAGCTCTGTCGCTGCGTAATCGATGTTTTTAAGGAAGGGATCCCTGTAGCTGCGATACTCTCACGTAAAATACCCAGCATCGTGGCTTGCTCAATTTTGCGGGTAATAAGGAAACGGCACTCTACGGGCCTGTTGTATGACTGAGCTTCCAGCACACTGATGACTGCACCTGATGCAGAAAAATCGAGAGGTGACGGTGTAACGGGAATGATCACCAGGTCACTGACCATTACTGCAGCTGCTGTGATAACAGAAAGCGCACCGGCACCATCAATGATGACATAATCATAATCTCCGAGCTCCTTCCTGATGGTATAGACATCTTTTTCAGATGCAGCTGTGAACACATCAAAGTTGGCTTTTTCTGCTTTGTTCCAGTTCGCAAGGCTTTGCTGCGGATCTGTGTCAACAACTGCAACACGGTGATTCCTGGCGATGCTGGTACTGACGTTGATTGTTACGGTTGTTTTACCGCTACCACCCTTTGGATTCAAAAAAGAGATTACTTTCATTTGCGCCTCAATTTTACTCTTTTACTCATATGAGTTTATGAGTATTTACTGTTATGAGCCTTTGAGTGATTACTCTAAAACAGCTGAGTTAATGTGTAAATGAATAAATGTGTTTTTACTCATTTGAGTAAAAATTTTTTGTCCGATTTGATACGCTCAAAGCGGGTTCATTGTCTATTATTTATCCACAGAAACGGTGTACAACCCTGTGGGTAATGGACCTAAACAAGCCGCCTGAGGTAGCCATAACCAACTTCCAGTACTGTATTGAAGGGCTGTGGTGTTTTCAGTAGAACCTGAATCGTAGGGAGTTGTTGAAGTGCGAATTACGGATATCTTTTGGATTCAAAAACCGGGTTAGTTCAAATGGCTTCTGATGAATTACTCATTTACTTTTTTGCGTTTTTGAGTAAATGAGTGAATGAGGTTGTGTGATCAACAACGTTCATCCCGCGCCATAGCATATGACCTTGAACAATATGGGCTGTGGGCGATGCCGTTGTATGACCTGCACAGTCATTCGTGACGCGAATGATGACGGAACCATGAAATTGAATGGGGAAAGCGAAATGTTATTCAGACAGAGCATGCTCATTATTGCGTTAGGCCTTGCAGGTTGTACTAACACAAGCAATCTTTCCGGCGATGTCCATTCAGCCTCCACTGCGGGTCGGGTGCAGCAGGTTTATTACGGCACGTTAGTACACGTTCGGGCCGTGCAGATTCAGGCGGGTGATGAAAACAATGCTCTGGGAGCGGTGGCCGGAGGTGTTCTCGGAGGTCTGGCAGGGAGCACCGTAGGCGGAGGTTCTGGTCGAAGACTGACGACGGCAACGGGGGCAGTTGCCGGGGGAATGGCTGGACAGGGCATTCAGGGACGTATGAATCTTGTCCAGGGTGTAGAGCTTGAGATCCGTCTGGATGATGGACGCATGCTTATGGTGGTACAACGCCAGGGGCCAACCCGTTTCTCCGCCGGGCAAAGGGTGGCCATATCATCCGCGGGCGGACAAACGACGGTGTCACCTCGCTAATTTTTCCCCGGAGCCTGGGTATCTATGCCTTCATCGATACGTTTAATCATCCAGGGGAAGAAGGGATTTGAAGACTGGCGCATCAGAGAATCCAGTCCGACGACAAGAACCGCGCGCTCACCACGCGCGGCAAAGGTCCCTAAACTAATACCGTACTGATTCAGTGGATCAGGATAACGGCCATACAGGGAGTCACTCAGAGGGAAAGGCAAGGCGACATGAGAGAGTGAGTAGACGTCCGGCAAATAGCGCAGACCCATTTTTTCAACGATTTGTTCTGTTTTCCCCGCAGGTAGGGTACGGATCTCCATGTCTGTGCTGCCCTCAGTGACATTCGTTATGACCGTTGTGGTGTATCGGCGTGGAGGCGCCGGGAGTAATCTCGACAGCGCGGTGTATGACGATCTCCGCAATAATGCATTAAATCTGACGGCATGGTTCAAATCGAATAAAACCACTTCGCTGTGGTTATCCGGCAAACGATTATATAACGCGGTAATGATCGCCCGAGCGCTGACGGTGGAGTCCATGGCCGACTGAAATGTCAGTATCGGCGGTAACTGGTCTAATTTTTTATTCCGTGCGTCAGTCGCAATCTGGCTTTGCAGTGCACTGGTCAGCAGGAAAGACTGCCGGGCGGCATTCGTCGGGAATGAATTAAATTTAAACGGATTGAACTCGGGCATGATGTTTAGCCAGGCGGCTTTCGCAAACGCGGGCAGAAATGATGGCCAGCCCGCAATGCCTGAAAAGCGCGCGAAACTCGTGATCCCAATCATGGGTGAAATCAGGATCACGCGCTGGGGTTTTGCCAGACGGGGGTCATTCAGAGCGTCCAGCGTATATTTCATTGCCAGCGCACCGCCATTGGAAAATCCAACAATATGCAGCGGCACGTCATTGCCTGCTAACTTTTTGCCTTCTCTTACGGCAAGGCGCGTTGCGGCCATCCAGTCCTGCCATGTCACATCAGTTAAGGCTGCGGGGACTGTACCATGTGCCGGTAACCGGATACCCACTGCAATATATCCGTACTGACGATAATTCTCTGCAATATGCCGCAGACTGTATGGGGTATCGGTTAAACCATGCAACATCACCACGACACCTTTGGGTTTTGCGTCCGGCAACATGATGTAAGAGCGATTCCAGTTGGTCTGGAATTTGTCAGGATAAATGGGGCTGCCGGAATAATAGCGATTGAGTTCCGTTTGCTGCTGAGCATCCAGCTTATCCGTGACATTGAGTTTCACTTCTCTGAAAAGAGAATCCTCAACCTTCAGGTAATCGTTCCAGTCTGCCTGGTCTATCTCGTCAGCGCTCATCTCATGAGGAACATAGGTATGCCAGAGTTGCAGTTCCGGACCGCGCTGAATGTCATAAACACGCAGGGCCATCGCACCGATGACCAACAAAACAACGGATAAGACGATAAGCTTGATCCACCTGAAGAATTTCAAAGCTAAGCTCCCTGACTGTCGGGTACGCGTGGTGCCTGTAAAAATAATGGCACAGCATTACATGCGTTGTTCGCAAAAGGTACAATCTGTTAAATATGCCTGTTATCAGGAAAATTTAGATAGGGAGGTGCGGAAATGACAGCTGATCAGTTGAATGATTATATCGCTGAAGCAGCCGCGTACCGCGAATCATGGCCGGGTCATAACCACGGTGTAGTTCTTATATGGGAAGGAAAGGCATACGCATGGAAGAACTGCCTGCGTGATCCGCAGCACGAACGTCCTGGAGTGATAGCTATTGATGCGGATGGCCATGTGTTTATTGCGGAAGGTGGAAACGATGACGACGGTGCGAAATGTTGGGTGGTATTAACTGAATAAGGGACAGAAAGAACCGGCAATCGAAAAAATAAGCCGCTGGCGCGGCTTCATGGATTCCAGCCACCTTCGTTTGTATATGTTCTTTCTCAGTCTGTTTATCGGGCAGTTCTTAATGAACGATAGCGCCGTCTTTGACAGATACCGGAACGACATGGGAGAGGTCGATCTCCTTACGGGCACGGCTTAGATCATATGTCGCCTGCATTGCCAGCCAGAGACGCGCAGCAATGCCAAGGCCTGCCTCTAACTTAAGAGCCATTTCTGGACTGATTGCCGTTTTACCTGCCGTGACTTTACTCAAGGCTGAAGGGGAAACATCGAGGTTACGCGCAAGGGCACGTAAACTAACGCTGTTATCCTCTAGGTATTCGGCAATCAACCCACCTGGGTGCCGGGGGATTGAGCATAGTCATTAGTGATAGTCCTCCAGATTCAGTATGTAAGCGTCACCGTCGAAAATCCAAAAAGTAATTCGCTAGTTGGCCCGAACGGTAAGGGCTATTGTTGTATCGAAGCCATTTCTCCCTTCAGGAAGGCGCGGATTGCATTGTCTATGATGTCACGAGTAAGCACCAACTCTGCCACGATGATTTGCAGCCCCAGGCCAGCGGCATAGCCAGGTAGAAACTTATAGCCAGCTTTAACTGCCGGGGGATTATCACAGGCAATCTCATTGATGCGTTGATCCAAGTAGTCGCTGAACGTCAGCCCGCCAAACTGGATATAGGTAGCCTTTGGGAAGTCCACCATCGAGTGGCTGATAACGTTGCCCTTCGCATCGTAGTTCGGCGTTGTTTCGAAGTGTAATTCCTGTGCTTTCTCGTTCTCATCCAGAAGCGCAAAAGCTTCATCGAGGACGATTTGCTCAATGATTCCTTGCTGCTCGTCAGCAGTGGTTACGATCACTGCATTCCAGTATACATCTGGCGTGTTGCCCAGAAACAGAATGTCGCTCCAACTCCAACAACTGCTTTTTGCTGGCTCGCAATCATCGTAATGCAGGCCACCGCAGCGGGCACGCTCACGCTGGATGATGTGTTTTATGTGAAGGGTTCTGGCACGACGTTGGCGGCGTGTAAGGGTTGTGAAAGGCTTGTGCTTATGGGTCATGGCTCGCTCTGCGGGTCGCCGCTGGGAGGAATCCAGCCGCGCAGTTTAGCGAAGACTTAAGACGAAATCTATCGGAAGTCTTAACAGCTGTGAGACCCTTAAATGGTGCGAGCTGTTAAAACGATATGACTCATATCCAAGTGAACTGGACGGAACCCAAGACGTTGCAAAGCTCTTAAGGAGATAACTGCATTTGGATCGCCCCATACAGTATCGCCAGCTTGTTCCAGCGCCTCTATCTCGCCTATATATGTCTCTGGCGTGCCGTTTTTAAGCCGATATTCAAGACGATCCCCGCGGACCTGCATGATATTGAGTTGCACAGTGTGATCTTCACCCATAAGGAGCCAGATAAGCATTCCGCCTGCTGTTTGGTGAGTGTCACTGACCACACCGCCATAATACTTCATGAGCATGCGATAGACGTGCTGTGAGAGTTTTGCTGCTCGATAGTCGACACCAACAAATGCGCTGGTAACCTGAGGAATGCGTTCCGGGAAAGCTTCTGGTGGTGTCAGATTGAATTCCAGCAAGAAGTTGGCCGATACCTCATTGGATTCAATATGACGCAGATACACGCGAGCCATATCATGGCCGTCATCTTCCAGAATGACTTCGTGTTCGGAGCCATCTTCATCGACAATGCTAGCTAGGGTTTTGTAGGACTGGCCTGGTTCATCAAAATCTTCAGGCCAGATAAGTTCTTTTTCGTGCGCTGCTACTGCTAATGGTGACATGCCAATGAGCCGTGTTCATTCCATTGAAAAAAATCCATAGCTCGGCGGCTAAGATCTGCCAAATCCACCCCATTGAAAGGAGTTTCGCCTTTTTGCTCGATGACCCTTTTACGACCATCGGCTTCAAGCTGCACGACAATAACAGGAGCAACGCGTTCGCGGCGCCCAGCATCATGCCAATTCTCATGCACGACGATCAGACGAGGGCGCTTTACGCGGTCAATGAAAGAGCGAACTTCGAATTTTCCCTGAACGCCAGGTACGCACAAGCTGCCCAAAAGAGCATAGCTATCAGCGATAGTGAATCGAGTATGCGTAATCATATTCACCTCCAGTGTTCAAAGTATTCTTAGTATTCATTGAGATACCAAAACCCCTTGTCCTGCAAGCGGTTGCGGGTCTAAGTATCATATAAATACTACACTATTTTGCAACTTTTTTGCTTATTAATTCGGCATTAAGCGCCGCTAAGTGGATGGTTACGCTCCCGTAGTGATGCGAGAAGTGGACTACTTGTTTTTCCGGGGGGATTTCCCCCTTAATATCGATGCCTTCCACCGACTATGCGCCGAAATCCACAATCAATAACGCCACGCGCTTAATACCCTCTCGGAACGACGTGACGTCACTTCGGAAAAAACACACCACATCTGTTAGTTTTGCAATGGAGATCGAGTGACAGGCGCTCTTCCGCGAAATAGGTAGCCGGAGAGGGAAAACCCATATCAACGTCCTCCGTTCGGATTAAAAAGCTGGAAGGTCCGGTTATCACCTTCTTCTGTAGAAACGTCTTTAAATACGGTCACATACGTTTCGATCCACTGGTTCGCCTGGCGATAGCTCCAGTCAAAGTTAATTTTCGCCAGCTCCCGGACAAACGTCTCTGTTTTTACGGTCTGCCTGCCGTTTGGCTCGCGCTGGATGGATGCCCACCAGGCTGAATCTATTTCGTAGTATCGAGGCACGATGCTATCTCTCTGAATAACGCTGTATATATATACAGTGTAAATTATTGGGGATTTTCCGCAAGCCGTCCGAACCTTCGCATCGGGCCAGGCGCTGTCTGTCCCGTCCTGTCGGGCTGCCATCACTGACGCAAAGGAAAAGGTCAAAAGCTTTTCACCACCGCGGTATAAGGGGCGCTAAGTTCGTTTATGCAGGTCCCTGTCATTTTCTCCTGGCATCTTTCCCCTCCATATCAGCTTTCGGTAATCGTTCCCCGTCACAACCTGTTCAGCAAGGGTGTATGAACGCTGCGCGCCCTTGCTGAACAGAACGATTTCGGGGAGTCCGAACCGTCAGGCGATACGAAGACGAAATTTACACTGACGGAGAAATACCCATGACGACGACCCAGCATACCCAGACAAGCGCTCCTAATACCGCACCGGCGACCAGCGTATCCCCGCTGGAGCAGTCAGGCTCCTCAAAAACGAAATTTTCTAAGGGCAAAGGCAAGCCCCGCGCAGCTGTGGCGAAAACCGACATCTACCAGACCGTAACGGACAGCATTGTGGAAGCGCTGGAGTCTGGGGTTAAGCCGTGGGTGTGTCCATGGGCCCGTAACGGGGTGGCGGCGGGATTACCGGCGAATTTCTCCACCGGTTCAGCATACAGCGGGATCAATATCATGCTCCTGTGGTGCAGTGCGGCAAAGCAGGGTTTCCAGGATCCGCGCTGGCTGACCTACAAACAGGCGCAGGAGCTGGGCGGCCAGGTGCGCAAAGGTGAAACCGGCACAACGGCTATTTTCTACAAGACGCTGGAGAAAGAGGCCGAGGACGGCGAGATCGAAAAAATCCCGATGCTGAAAAGTTTCACCGTGTTTAACGTGGAACAAATCGACGGGCTGGAGATCGAAACCATGCCGCAGCCGGTTATCAAATTTGACCCGCGGCCGCAGGTGGAAGCCCTGATCACCCGCACCGGCGCAAAAATCACGGAGCGCGGTGTTAAAGCTTACTACCAGCCATCAACGGATGAAATCCGCCTGCCGGAGCGTTTCCGCTTCGAGGACGCAGCGAACTTCTACGCAACCAGCCTACACGAGCTGGTCCACTGGACAGGCGCAAAACATCGTTTAAACCGTGAGAAGGGGGGGCGTTTTGGTTCCGAGGGATATGCGTTTGAGGAGTTGATCGCGGAGCTGGGCAGCGCGTTTTTAATGGCTGATCTGGGAGTGGCGGGAGAGGTTCAGCATGAGAGCTATGTTGCGTCATGGCTGAAAGCACTGAAAGGCGGTAAGCGCTACATTTTCCAGGCGGCAAGCGCCGCATCTAAAGCGCATCGATATCTGATGGACTGCTAAAAGGCAAAGCCCCGCGATGCGGGGCTTCAAAATTAATGAATGATGACAATTCGCTGCACTTACTTCATAAGCGCATGAATTTTAACTTTTCATGATGTCGCCGGTCGCAGCTGGCCAGTGTCGTGCAACTGCGGTCGGCGACACTATAAACACGGTACTGATTCAAAAAAATGAATGCCTTTTTAGGCATTCGACATCGATGCGTGGTCATCCAAGGGGGTTAACGACCCTTCATTCTCCATCTACTAATCGTCATATTATTGATATGTCATAGTAAATGTTCCATTCGCATTGGCTTGCCCTACTGTTACGGTTGTAGCAGTCTGAAAATATCTTGCAGTCATGGGTATACTATATATGCCCCCCGCACCAGCATTGCCGGCACTTTGTGCAATGTCTATTCTCACATTGGTCCCATTATATAAAACCTGAACAGCAACACCCGCTGCTTTATTACTTTGAGTGCTGTCCAGAAACAGCAAACCTCGACCTGCATTCGGTGAACCATTAGTTCCACCACCGATGGTCATCGTGACATTGGTTGAGGCATCGCAGTTGAGGTCAATCGTAAAGGCTGTTGTGGTACTGGCGGCAGTGCTTATACCAGTAAACTCGGCCTTTCTAACTTTACCCAGATTGACTACGATATTTGAGTTCACCACTGAACAGGATAAGTTGGTCTGGACACTGCCTGCCGTAACCTGGTAGTTCATTATATTTGTCTCACCGACGACTAATGCCTGGAGAATTGACCCCGTAGTTAAAGCACCTGACCCGGTAGTTTCCGCTATTTTCACTAATTCCAGAGTAGGGTTTCCCCAGTCTTGCCCGCATAAATTATAGGTGGGAGCGTTCGCAGGATTACAAGCTGTCGTGCTCAGGGAGCGAGGGAGTGCCGCAGTGCCGTATTTACCGGCTGAAGCACCCGCACCAGGCGTGTTGATACGAAATGCCAGCCCTGCAACACCAGATTGGTAGAGTGTCTCACCGCCATAGGAAACCGGTGTGTAAGCGCCACTTCCGAGCGCCCATTGATTGATAAAATCGCCACTACACGTCACAAAATAACCACGACCGCCAAGATCGGTATTGGTCGCGGTTGCCACAACACTCCCTACAGGCGTATTTCTGTCTATTACGATATTACCGAAGCTGAAGTTTCCTGTGTCATTTGCAGTATAAGTACTGCTAAGAATCCGGCAAGACGCCATCGCCTCGTTAGAAAATATTAATAAAAACAAGCCGAACAGAAAAAAGCTTTTAAATAGATTTTTCATCATATATTTACCCGATTAACTTAGCGACACTGACCATTAATAGTCTGTAACGATTCAGTCTTCTTCATTTCATTCAGGTGCCAGGAAACGCGACACTGACGATAGGCGTCTTTACCCCACTGTACGAGTAGCATGCCTTTATCCTGCAACCCGGCGAGATAAACCTGCCCGGCATCCCCGACAATACTGACACTCGCTTCCGGGTCCGTCTCGTTGACTACCGTGGCACCAAACGGCACCGTCGAACCATCAGCACGATATAAATTCATTAGTACCCGTTTTCCTACTTGTGCACGATAATCTGCTCTCACTATCGCACCACGCGTAGGGACAACTTTTTTGCTGGTCTGCTGGAGATCAACATCATCCTGCAGAGATTCGGTACTTAAAGTGACGTCGTTATTTCGATACGGCATCAGATTCGGCACCAGCGCATATCCCCGGTAATCAGTCCTGACACCGTTTTGGTTATTCACGCTGACGCCACTCGCGCCCGGCACTTTAACCAATCCAAAGGTTTCTCCCACGGTTTGGCCTGCAGTGATGCCATCAGCATGGGCGATCAGGGAGCCCTGGAGTCCATAATTCAGGGTGCGTTGACCACTGGCGTGACTATAACCACCACTGATTTCACCGTACGTCGCACGATAATTCATACTGGCATAACCAGAATTGCCCTGATTACCCTGACTGCCTGAGGTATAACCCTGTGACACGTTCCAGCTTAAATTTCTGTCCTCCAGCAAAGTGCCATTCAGACCCAGGGTATTTACCATACCGCCAGATTGACTACTGCTGACGTTATATGTTGCATAGCTATTAGTTAGCCATCGCTCCAAGGGAACATTGACATTAAACGAGACAATGCTGTCACGTTGATAAACCCTACTGCGGTTTGTCTGTGCGTTACTTGTCGAAGATGTATTTCGGTTCATCGAGTAATTCAGACCATAGCCAATACCGTGCCAGCTGTTGTTGTAGCCTAAATTCCAGGATGATGTTTTACGACTGTCATTCCAGTATCTTTCATTAATCGCGCTAATTGACAAATATCCAAGATTGTTTCCCAAACTTTGACTGAGGGTTAATTCCGCGCGGTCCCGCCGCCGTTGATTGAACAGCGTGGGGTGGTCGCTATAGGTTTCCAGTACATCAGCCAATGAATAATAGTTCGATGTCGAATAGCGATATCCTGCGAGACTGACGTTAGTACCGGTCTCAGTCATACTCTTGCTGTAACGAAGTCGCCATGACTGCCCCTGGCGTGCCGTTTCGTTTTCAGTTTTACCCCAGGATTGAGTGACATCTGCAGATATGGCCCCTAAATTACCCAGGTTCTGGCCAATACCTGCCGCGAGCGAGCGGTAGTGCTCTGCAAGCTGCAGGCCGCTGTATAGCGTCATGCCTGCGCGCAACCCATAGATTGCGGTTCCCTGCGTAAATGGCGCGCGCTCGACATGACTTGTGTAAGAGCGATATTTTCCGCCTGTCAGGCTATAGCGCAAATGACCTTCTCGTTGAAGTACCGGCACCGAGGCGTAAGGCACAACAATATGCTGCTCGCTGCCATCAACTTCCTTTACGGTAACGTTGAGATCGCCACTTCCGCCGGTAGGGAACATGTCGGTGATTTCAAATGGACCGGCGGGCACGGTCGCCTGGTAAATCAGGTAACCGTTCTGGCGAATCAAGACTTGTGCGCTATTACCACGAGCAATCCCACGCACTGTGGGGGCGTAACCGCGCAGACTGTCTGGCAGCATTTCATCATCTGATGCCAGCTGCGCACCCACAAACGGAACGCTGTCAAACACATCCGACGATGCCTGACTTTCACCCAGCGTCAACTGGCTGCGCAAAGGCACAATGCTGCGTTGAGCATAGGTATAGACATTATCCCAGCTCTCGTTTCCACCGGCATTGCGCGTCCACGTGGAATAATTTCGCAACCGCCACGGCCCTAGATTGATGCCTGGGCGCAGGTTAATGTATTGGCTATCACCCGCATTGCCACGTTGCTGGCTCAGGTCGCTGGTTCCATTGACGCTGTAGTTAAGCATTGCGGCATTAATACCTTCATCCCATTGCGAAGGGGGAACGTAACCGCGGGCCTGCGTATCCACCGACGCTTGCGGAATCGAAATATTCAGCCGATGTGCACTGAAAACAAATTCTGCCGAGCCATTCGGGATATCTGTAAAATCAATGCAGGAAGCATCTGGTTTCAGCAATTCAGGAAAGTGTTCAACTTTGACACCATATTGCTTCAGCATCTCTACGCTAAGGCAAGGCTGCAGCCCTTTGTCAGCAGACTGAATAAACGTCACCGTTTTGCTATCCATCATTTCTTCGTTCAGGTAGATGTCGACCGGGTAGGGTCCCGGTAACTGTCCACCATTCTCAAACGCAGAGAGATCGAGTGTTGTACTACTTTCACCAGGTTGTGCCAGCAACGCGGGATTAAAGTAGTCCCTGGCGTGAGTGTGGAATGAGGGCAATAGCATGGCCATGGCTAGCACACCGGGCTTTGCCTTCAGGCGCGAGAACTCAGTTTTGACAAAGGAGGACATGTACACATTTCCGGAAGAATTTTATAAGGAAGCCTGATGCGGAGGGCTTATCGCGCCGTAGTCACTAATCACCTTCCACTCAACCTGATTGCCACGAGAGGCTTTAGGCAAGGCAAAGCTGGCTGAACTTCGTGGGGCAACATAGGTCGCATTTTCCACGGGCTGTCCGCCAACGCTGATAGCGTTAAAGTTGATGTAAAACGGCGTAGGGTTATTCACCGTCAGGTTTTGACCCTGCTGTGTCCATTTCAGCTGTTTGCTCGCTTCATCCGGAGTGATGCCTTTTAATGCCGCGGGGCGATAGATCAATTTAATACGTGCGTTTACAGCGATCTGCAGCGTATTTTCAGATACCGCTTCTTCAGACGCTGAAATAGATTTGATGTTCAACCAAAATAATGTTTCACGGTCGATGGCAAGCGGTGATGCTGCCTGTATCACCCGCAGGGTATTTTTTTGCTTACCGTCGAGACGAAACAGTGGCGGAGTAATGACGAAGCTACCTTTATCACTTTTTCCTGCCTCATTTTCTACCCATGACTGAATCAGGTAAGGTGAAGCGTCGGGATTTTCAATACCGATTGATGATTCTTTTTTGCTTCCATCATAAATAACGCGCGTCCCACCAATGACCACACCAGCTTGTGCAATGCCGCTTCCTGCGAGTAAGCTTGCCAACAGCAGGGAAGTAATGCGTATTTTCACAATCGTAATTCCTGTGGAAAAATAAGCCGGTTTGGAACCGGCTTATTTGGGGCTGGCCATGCCGCAAAGGCATGGCTAAATAATTAGTTATAAATCACGCTGAAAGTGGCAACACCGTTTGCAGGACCGGCAGTAACCGTTGCCGCTGTCGCGACATACGCCGCCTTGAAGTTCAGGGTATTTGTTGCATCCTCAACCAGGGAGATAGATTGTGAGTTAGTGAACAGCGGAAGAACGGAGTTGTCTTCGTTACGAAGTTGAATCGCCACGCCAGTTGCGGCACCAGCGTCAGGGTTTAACGTCAGAGCGCTATTGTCGCCCTGAGAAGTTGCACCATCAAATTTCACCGCAGCACTGGTAACGGTTGCCGGGCAGGAAGTCAGATCGATCTGGAAAGGGGTTGCAGCAGCAGTATCACCAGCGGCAGAGAACGCTTTGTTGCTCACAGTGCCCAGCGTCACAGTCTGGTTTGCACTGGCAGGGGATACTGTACAAGCTGAATCAATGATTTCACCAACAAAATTAATGGTACCGTCCGCTGCATTTGCAGTGGAAACAGTTGCACCACAGATAACTGCCAGTAATGTCAGAGCGTGGAATTGCTTTTTCATGAAGATATTTCCTAAGTATTAAACGAAAATAAAAGCAAATTTCTGTTATGTCGATTAATTCAAGTGAGGTGAGTTTTATAGCTTTCACGTTCCTTTGGATTAATTCAATAATAGTTTTTTTGTGCTTTATTTATTTAAAGAGAATAAAAACCCCAGTTATCAATAACAAGGTTGATAACTGGGGAATCTGATGGAGAAGGGGTTTACATACTTCTCTCTTAATATGTTAATATTAATTTGTTAAGTGTTTCCAGCGGATTTTGCTAAAACAATGTTAAATGAGAACGCGGTGATTATTTGACGCAAGAAATATCTTAAGGTGAGATTTTGGTATATTTGGTCCGGGCATCAAGTATGGCATTAATAAGTCTATATTAATCCACGTATAATCATTTTTTTTGATCTGTCGCACAATTAGCAATGCTCCAGATTTTGTCTTGGTGGAAAAGAAGATTTGCAGTGCGTGGAATAGAAAGGCAAAGCCCTGCGATGCGGGGCTTCAAAATTACTGAATGATGAAAAATCAGTGCACTTAATTCATAAGTGAGTGAATTTTAACTTTTTATTATGTCGCCGATCGCAGCTGACCAGCGTCCTGCAGCTGCGATCGGCGACACCAGAAACACGATACTGCTTCAAAAAAATGAATGCCTTTTCAGGCATTCAAAGGGATGACAAATCGAAGGTATCGAGATCAGCCAGCGTGACGAGTCTGAAGATATGCCGGTGCTTATCTTCCAGCGTTACTGGCGTATTGTTGGCATTAATAATCCTGATACTGTCCATGAGTCTTTGCAAACCGGCTTTGCGTGTTTCATCGGGCAGAATATAGAGAACGGACATCCAGTGCTGTGCAGTTCTGGCAAGAAGGTGGCTCGCCATAATGGACTGATAACGCGCCTTTGTTTTCAGGCTTCGTTCTGTTTCTATCGCCACCCTGCGACCTCCGGGGAGCGTCATCAGCGCATCAGGACGGTGTTTAACGCTGTACTGGGTCATAAACCCGGAACGATCACCGTTAAGCCATCCGGAGCACCCCCGGCGCTCCAGGATAATGCGCACCATCTGATTATCAAGATGATGCTCAAGCGTCCAGGCCGTCAGCCGGGAGGGTTCGAATCGTGCCGGGAAAGTCTGATCGTCAGGCTGAAGAGCGACGGCTATCCCGTCATTTGTGATCCCCCATAATGCCAGGTTTCCCGAGCGGAATGCGTAAGTGTACTTAATTATCAGCCCCATCCTTTCAGCCTTATTTAAGAGCGAATAAAGAGACTTGCGATCCTTAAAATTAAACCAGGTCATCAGCGTTTTAAAATCGCTGTAGGTTTCATCTTTCAGAAAAGTAAGCAGTTTCAGCATTTTTTCTTTGCTGCGCTGCTGACGTTCAGCAGGCTCCATTAACATGGCATGTCCTTTTATTAGAAATGGATCGGTGATGATGTACCGGAGTCAGGAACCGTGGCCGGAGTTGATTCTGTATCTGCCGTTTCGTCGTTAACGTCATTTTCAGCATTAATAAGTGCTGGTTCTGACACAGGGTGTAATTCAACTTCAGGCTCGGCTGTGTACTGGCTGAAATCGTCAGTACCAGAGGGCTCGGGAATGAATTCCTGTTCGTCGGCAGCGGGTAACGCTTCATCAAAATCGATAACATTGCGTTTATGTCGGGTGTCATCACCTTCAAAAGAGGCCAGCTCAAGATCGGACTTTGCAACCCTAACTGGGGAAATCAGCGAGGCGCGGGGCAGGGTGGTTGCCGTAAATATATAGCTCACAAAAGGCGGCAGGTTTTGCAGCATATTACTGTCGATGTAATAACGCTCAGCCTGTCGAATCGTTCTTTCATCATCAATAATTTCAGTCAGTACCGTCGTTGATTTCGCTTTTCGGCTTTCATCATCGACCAGTATTGTGCCGGACATTCGGGCAACCCAGTCTGCCGTATCAGGATCCTGTAATTTATACACAAGTTTAAATTTGGCATTCTCCACCACTGCGCCAACAACTGAATCACCGTTCAGGTCTGCGGGGCAGTCTCTGAGGTCAGCAATTGACTGATGCGCCATAATAATATGGACGCCTTTATCACGTGCCGCCCCTAATCCTTCCAGTGCTGGACGGGACAAGTGATATTTAAGTTCATCAAGGAAAATAGCTATCGGGCGCGGGGTGGTGTTTACGCGGTCGCGCAGTTCGGCGAGCTGGAGCAACCGAACCAGAATCATTCGTTGTGAAGTAATAACCTTACTGTTACGCATTGAGCCAATCACATAACAGCAGCCGCCATTATCAAAGATATCCTGTAAACGCAGGCCGCCTTTTGCATTAATGGATTTTAATAATGAAAGTTCTTCCAGCTTCCCGTGAAAACCCTTAATGGTTTCCGCGATGCTGCTGACGTACTCACTGTTAAACAGGTCTTTAATTGTCGCCCCGTCCGGGAACGTTTCAATTAACTGACCTGTATAACGTGCAGCCCGGCGATCATCAATACGATAAAAATCTGCGGCTTCGCCTTTTTCGGATAAACCAAATCCGGCAACTAACAGTTCTTCAAGGTGATCGCCGGAAATACCATGCAGAAAATCGAGCTGGTATTGTTGCCTGTTCAGGTCAATCAGAATGAAAGGTTTCCCGGCATCAAGGCACGCTTTTTTAAACAGATGAGGAGCCCATTCGTCATTTTTAGGATCCATGACAAATACACCTTCACCGGCCAGAATACTTTGATAAAGCAACAGGCCGGATGCAACCCCTTTACCTGCGCCAGTCGTCCCGATAATGTCAGCGTGTTGTTTCTGCCAGGCTTCAACAGGAATATATTGCGGCTGGCGCTGTTCATCCAGCCCAATAAATACTCCTTTACTCAGGTCGATAAAGTTCATGGGATCGTATGATTCAGTCGAGGGCAGCAGGGATTTTATTTCGCGGACATCGGTCCGTTTATTACGCTCAAGACTGGTTTTCTTAATGAGTCTGTGCTTCATCTTGTCCAGTTCCGGGGTGATGATGCGGCGCAGAAATAAATGAAGAACAGCCCCCGCAAGTGTGAATGAAATTAACATCCCCCATAATAATGCCGGAGTGGTGATTTCATCGCGGCCCGGATAAAGGAAACGCAGCGCCCACGTCGTCGCTGGTGACAGCGTGCCAAATATCAGACAGAGAAACGAAAAAACAATAATAAGTTTCAGGTATATCGGCGCGTCCTGATGTTCTCCCCGTTTCAGCAACATTGAAAAAGGCAGTGTCATTCCCGCCGCCAGCGCCAGTATTATCTGGTTATGTTGCATGAGTGCGAAAAAAAACACTACGCCGTCCACGAACGGCATAAAATTTAAAGATACTTTGGCGAACATATATGTTCTCCGACGTCAAAATGTGAGGTCTTGCCCCCATCTCTCGCCCTCAGTCATCGCCCATTTTTTGTGGGCGTGAGCTGTGGGCGAGAATGGAGGGCGATGGTGGCCGCGTGCGGCCATGATCGGCGGAGATAATCAATCTCCACCGCTCTTAACGGCGTGTGCCATTTCATGCGGGCTGGACGCCCTTATTGCCTGTCACATGGGGGTAATGTCGTGGCTGAACGCCCCACCAAAACCCCCGAAGGTCAAAGGCGGCAAACCGTCTTGCGCTACGCGCGACCACCCCCTTTAAGACGCCTGTTTTTGCCCTTTTCTTCTCTTTTGTCGTTCCTCCCAAAGTGAATTAAAGGGAAACACGGCTTTAAAGGGGGTGGTCGCGCCACGCTACCGGCTTTTGGCCGGAGACTCAGGCTCGACGGTTTGCGGGGCTATGCCCCCCAAATAAACCGACGCGTGGGCGCGTCTTTTTGCTCGCTGGGGCGGCAAAATTTATTCGGCTCCCCCCGTCCGTTTCGGTTCACTTAGGGTGAACGCTCTCCGGATGAGTTCGGGTGACGCAAATTAGCAATTTCGTTGAAATTGAATTTACTCACCTCACTCACTTTGATTTTCTCGCTTGCGCGCGAATCTCAAAGCTATAACGGCATCGTCTGCGAGTCAGCATTCATGGGACAGGCTTCTCTTCGTCGACAAAGAATAAACAACCCCGAAATACTGACTGAATGAATCCACGTTGCGATCCGGAGATTTCATGAAATGTCCTGGAATGCTCAAGAGCAAGCTGTGTCAATGTATTTTGAGAATGGCTCAACAGCGTGAATTGTTTCTCCTCGCGCTCGATTTCGCTCAATATCTTATTGATAGTGGATAGTATCTCGCCGTTTAAATCTGGATCGTCGTTTATTAATTTTCGATATGCAGATATAGAAACACTTCCGGTATAGGTGTTTTTTCGGTTCATTTCTTCTCGTTAATAATTTGGTGATTGCTCTGCGCTTTCATTCCAGAGACGGTTAAACTCCTTGCTGTAGACAATTGCCACATCAGGGCAATTGTAGATAACAAGGTTGTTTTCTGCGTTTCGTTTTATGGCACTGGACGTAAAATTAAAGCTGCCGGTTTCAATATGCTTATTGTCAGCAATAATGACCTTATTGTGCATAATGGCATATTGACCATTAAGTCGAACATTGACACCATTATTCACAAGCCACGTTACCGCGCTGTATTTTCCCGTGTTGGCTTTTTCATCAGCCACAACGCGGACAGTTACACCCCGTTCTTTTGCCTTTAATAAAGCACCGGCAATGTCACGACTCGTGAAAGAATAGGCCTCAACATCGAGGGATAAAGAAGCAGAGTTAATCACGTTAATGACGTTAGCTAATGCAGAGTCAGACGGTGTGAATCCGATATCGATTTTACAGGCTTGTGCGGGGAGGGTAATAAGCAACAGCAGGGCGGGGATTAACGTTTTCACGATTCCTCCCTGGGTGGGAATTCAAAACCCAGTTCGCCGGTTGCTTTGTTTTTTAACGTCAGCTTTGCGTCAAATTGAGTTCCTTTTTTAACGCTGGTGAATCCTTTTATCAGGCCCGTGGCCCCTTTTTTAATCAGGGATTCAGCCTGCGGCGCAGAGACCTTTTTACCGCATACCGTTGCCCATAATCTAAAATCACAGCCTGTACAGGAGTATAATTTAGCGCTGGCAATGATTTCTTTTCCGCAATTCGGGCAGGGTGCAGAGAGGCGATTCAGCTGACCGTCATTCTGCCGTGGTGTCGCGTTAATCTGGATTTTATCAACCCCGGCGTTCTGGATCATGCCGCCAATATCGGCATAGAGCTGTTCAATAAACGCATCAACGCTTAATGTCCCTTCCTCAATCGCATTCTGTTTTTCAGCCCATAATGCGGTCATATCAGGATTAACCGCGACAGGTGGCAGGGCGTCGATTAACGCGATGCCGGTTTCGGTTGGAATAATCTTCCCTTTCTCGATAGTGATGAAATTGCGCTTTTTCAGTGTTTCGATAATCGCAGCGCGTGTGGCTGGCGTGCCAACACCCCCATGTTCATCTTTTTTATCCTTATCTTTTTCTTTCAGGAGACGTTTGATTTCCGGATCGCTGACATAATCCGCTGCGCGGGACATGGCTGCCAGTAATGAGGATTCAGTATAAAGAGGCTGGGGTTTGGTTTTATTCTCCTGGATGCTGATGTCATTGCAGGTCAATGTTTCCCCTGTTCTCAGGCGGCTGATCAGATCAAATGCCGGATTATTGTCAGGTTCACCGTCTTCTTCACTCTCGGTATCATTTCCAAGCAATGACGTATACCCGTCATGTGTGACACATCGTGCGCTGACAAAAAAGGATTCCTCACCACATTTAATTTCGGCTGTGGCCTCATTAAATGTTTTTTTCGGCATGAACTGTGCCAGGTAGTAAATGACAATCGCCAGGTAAACATGTCGCTCTTTTTCCGTGAGTTTAGACAAATCAGGGATGTTTCCTGTCGGGACAATCGCATGGTGAGCGCCGACGTTCTTGCTGTTAAACGCCTTACTCTTGCGGCCTGCATCGAGATCGAGACGGGAAAACATATCCAGCCCCTGCAATGCACCCAGCAGCTGCGGTGCGGCGGCGTGGTGATCATCCGGCAGATAAGAGCAATCAGAGCGGTTATAGGTGATCGCCTTGTGCGTATCTTTCAGCACCTGCGTAATGTCCATCGTCTCCTGTGAGGTGATTTTGTGTTTCTGGTTCACATACTGCTGGAGACGCAGCAGGTTAAACGGCAAAGGCGCGGCCAGCTCTTTACCGGTATCGACGGCAGCGGCCAGAACGCTGGCCGGTTTCCCCGCCAGCGTTCTGGCGAGCCCGTCAGCCCATTTGCGATCAAGAAGACGCTTTTTACTGTCCACCGGCGCAAATTCGGAGGCTTTCCAGCGCGCACTGATCGTATCGGTTCCGCTGATAAAATTGCCCGTCAGCGAGTAGTAAAGCGACTGGGTATGAGACTGATTTTCTCGATACCGGCGAACGACTAAACCGAGCACCGGTGTCTGCACCCGGCCAACGGATAACACGCCCTTATAGCCGTTCTCGCGGCCTAAAATGCTGTAACAGCGCGTCAGGCTGTACCCGTAGATTTCATCGGCCACAGAGCGTGCCAGTGCCTTGAGCATCATCCCTTTAAACTGGCTGTTGTCCTTCAGCTGTGTCAGCGCTTTTTTAACAGCTGGCTGGGTGTTGTCGTTGATCAGCACCCGCTTAACGGGTTTTTTATTACCGGCGTAGCTCAAAACCTCGTCAACGAGTAACTGCCCCTCGTCATCCGGATCGCCAGCATGAACGATTTCAGTGATGTCAGGACGGCGAAGCAGCTCGATGATCGTGCTGACCTGTCCTTTAGTGCTTTCTTTCGGCCGATATTTTGGCGGGTACAGCTGGAGGGGAAGGGTGTTCATCGACCAGGCTTTATAATCCGGGTTGTAGTTCTCCGGGGGCTGTGTCTCGATGATGTGGCCGATGCAGTTGGTCACGATGGCCGAACTGCTTTCGAAATATCCGTTTTTACGGATGAAGTTGCCGCCAATGGCTTTGGCAATATCGGCGGCCACAGAGGGTTTTTCTGCGATATACAATCTCATAGTGGTTCACTCCTTAGTGATTAAAACCGGTGTTGTCTGACAGGGGGATTTCCGTTTCTGACGCACTGCGTTTGTCCAACGCCTCCGCCCCGGATTGATATAATCCAGGGCCTCAGCGTTTCGTAGGGTGAAAGCGCCGGTATTCACCGGCGGTGTTTGTTACCAGCCACCGGCAAAGCCGACGCCGACTGCGTTGTTATGTGCGGAATCCCATGAAACGTTCAGTCTCACATTGGTATTTTTAGACGTTTTGAAATTCACTCCACCCGCGATAGCGTTGCCGTTCTGATAGTTACCCAGCCCCACACCGTACGAAAATGAGTTCTCAGCCACATACGGAATGGAGGCAATAGCCGTCACACCGGCCACACCGGCGTTAAGGCGTTTCTCTGCGCGGTTGATCTTGTCACCGAGCTGCTTAAAGCGCTGATTCGTGGAACTGCTCAGGGTATTAAAACGGTTATCGGTGTAGCTGGCCGCGTTGCTTTCCGCCTTGTTGGCCGCGCTCTGTGCATAGTTAATGCTCTCCTCGTATTTGTCATCCGTGTAGGCCAGGCCCTGACGGTATTTGCTGTCCGTATAGCTGTTAGCCGTTGTGATCGCCCCTGATTTGGCGCTTTCGATGGACTTGTTTACCGATTCGTTGTTTTTGCTCACCTGTTCGTCGGTATAGCTGTTTGCCTGATCCACCGCTGTTGTCGTGAGATTGTCGATCCGGGAGTCTGCGTAACTGTTGGCAGTGGCCAGCGTTGATGCGTTGCTTTTATCGGTGTAGCTGTTGGCCGAGCTCAGCGTGTCGGAGCTGGTCGCATCGGTGTAGTCTTTCGCGGTACTGACTGCTGCGGCGGTGGCGGAGTCGGTGTAGCTGTTGGCCGAGTTCAGCGTGTTGGTGCTGGCCGTGTCGGTGTAATCCTTCGCGGTAATGACCGCAGCGGCGGTAGCGGAATCCGTATAGCTGTTGGCTGAGTTCAGCGTATTCGTGCTGGCCGTGTCGGTGTAATCCTTCGCGGTAATGACCGCAGCGGCGGTAGCGGAATCCGTATAGCTGTTGGCTGAGTTCAGCGTATTCGTGCTGGCCGTGTCGGTGTAATCCTTCGCGGTGCTGACCGCTGCGGCGGTGGCGGAGTCGGTGTAGCTGTTGGCTGAGTTCAGCGTGTTGGTGCTGGCCATGTCGGTGTAATCCTTCGCGGTACTGACCGCAGCGGCGGTGGCGGAGTCGGTGTAGCTGTTGGCTGAGTTCAGCGTGTTGGTGCTGGCCGTGTCGGTGTAATCCTTCGCGGTGCTGACCGCTGCGGCGGTGGCGGTGTCGGTGTAGCTGTTGGCTGAGTTCAGCGTGTTGGTGCTGGCCGTGTCGGTGTAATCCTTCGCGGTGCTGACCGCTGCGGCGGTAGCGGAGTCGGTGTAGGTGTTGGCCGAGTTCAGGGTTTCCGCACTGGCCGCGTCGGTGTAGTCCTTCGCTGTGCTGATCGCTGAGGCAGTGGCGGAGTCGGTGTAGGTGTTGGCTGCGGAAAGCGTCGCCGCGTCCCCCGCTTCGCGGGCGGCCTGTTCCGTGGCAATGGCGGTGTTAAGCTGCCCCACGTTTGCCGCATCCGTATCCGTCGTCCCTGCAGCGACGTTTGTGATTTGACGTTCGTTACCGACGCTCCCCACTGATACCGAATTATCCCGGTCAGTCACTGAGTTAGCACCGAGAGCGACTGAGTTTACATTCAGTGCCTGTGCGCCTTCTCCGAGAGCGGTCGCGGAATCCGCCAGAGCGTTAGCCTGATTGCCGACGGCGGTACTTTCTGTTCCTGTCGATTTGGCCTGAAAACCAACGGCAATTGAATAATCTCCGCTGGCTGAGCTGTTACCGCCGACAGCAATACCAACTACTCCTGATGCGTCAGCCGAACCGCCTAAAGCTGTCGCGCCGGTGCCGGTAGCTGATGTTTTCCAGCCCAGTGCCGTTGCGTTCTGGGCAGCGGTTGTTCCTGTACCGACAGCAACGCTTGCGGTTCCTGATGTTGATGCTCCATTACCCAGAATGGTTGTTGTTGTGCTCTCCGTTGCCGCCTGGGTAACGGATGGGTAGATCGCAGTGAGGATTAAGGCGGTTAATACTTTGACTGAGGTTTTCATTTTTGCTGTCCGTAGAATTCAGGTAATAAAAAAGGGCGCATATATGCGCCCCTGAATGGGTTTTAACGATCAGGCGTTTTTTACGCGCCCGTACTTGTTGAGGATCTGCTGGATAAACTGAGCGGCCTGATATTCAGACGGGCATTCATTGTTGATGAACGTCTTTCGTGCGCTGAGGGTGTGATCCGGAAGAAATGATCCTTTACTGGTCTTTTTGATGCCGAAAAATGATTTAACAGCGCTAATGCATTCGCTGCTATTTTCACCGTTGAATTTTCCCCACAGACACAGCGTGACTTTACAGGGGGAGTCTGCGGCAGAGACCGGCGCAACATATCCGGCAGCCAGGCACAGCATGGCCGCCGCGATAGCGGTTTTTTTCATGGTTCATCCTTTAATGAATAATAACGGGTGTGATTACGTTATTTTTTTAACGTAATGCGGGTCTGGGGGATAAGACCGCCGGAAGGGGGAAGCCAGGCAATAACGGCTGTTGGGCCGTGTTGTTGTAGCCAGGTTTTCGCTGCAAAGAATGTCGCACTGTCCGGGCTTTCAATGGTGATCGCTGTGGAATGGGCAATCGCGAACCAGCCTTCCGGAGTCATCACCTGTTCGTTGCCGGTGTACGTGAAAGTGTGCACCCATTGATCGGTTACGACCGGAGCATGGACCACGCCGGTGGACTCATGCCAGGCAGGGATGGCCGTATTAAGATCCTCTCCTGATTGCTTCCAGTTCACCGCCGGGGGTTCAGGTGGCGAACTGCACCCGGCCAGTAATAGCGCGATACACAGCGCGTTAAACCCTCTCATTTCTGAATGTCTCCATCATGGCTGCGTGATGCAGCGGTTTAAAATACAGATCCCCCATACGGCGTACATTGCCCTTAACATCGATGCTGGCAACGATATCGACACTTTTCATGACCTTCGCCAGCAGGACATTGTAGGGGATGTTCTGGCACTCGCGGTTTTGATAGCAACGCTCAACCATGCCGGTGAGGGCTTCCTGCGGGCTGCCCGCATGCAGTGAGGTGATTAACCCCTCATGGCCGGAGCCGATGATCTTAAGACAGTCCCATGCTTCACCCCCGCGCACTTCCGCCAGCAGGATCCTGTCAGGGTTCATGCGGTAATTCGCTCGTACCAGACTTGCCGGAGTGACCAGCGCTTTTTCTCCTGCATCTGCAGGATAAAAAAGACGGACGTGATTAGGATGGTGAGGGAGTGAAACCTCCGGGTTATCTTCGATGGTGACAATGCGTAGCGATGTCGGGATATAACCGATCATCGTTTTCATGTAGGTCGTTTTGCCCGAACCTGTTTCACCAACGAAAAGTATCGTTTTGCCGTATTCCACGGCCTTTTCCATAAACAGCGCGATATCACCGCTGTGATAAATCCCCTCCAGCTCCTGATCGCGGCTTTGCACCTGCTCATGACCGGTAATGCGGTTATAGAATCCGTTATCGACATAATTCTGGTGCGCAATGTAGATATCAGACGGCTTACGGATAGTGATCGATACCGTGTTTCTCTCACAGGCTGGCGGCCTGATGATCTGGCAGCGTTCGCCAGATTCGAGAGTGGCAGACAGGACCGGTGACATATCATCGATGTTATCGCCGTGGTAAGTGGCGAGGGCGCTGATGAAGCGCTCGCAGTCATCCAGGCCGATATCTCTGATGTGCCGCGCCCATTGCCCCCCTATTTTGGTGAAAATCTCCCCTGGCCGGTTGACGGCAATTTCGGTCAGTCCGGGCAGCGCCAGAAACTCACTGAAATGCTTCTCCTTGTAGCGGTTTAACGAAAGGTTAGTGGCCTGGTTCATCAGCCTGCTCCTGTTTCCTGAAATTCAGCAGGAATGACGTTTCCACCTCCCCGCAGAGGGAGGGAAAAAACTGACACCGGCGAGCAATCTGGAAGATCAGCAGAAAAATATCAGCCACATCGGGCAGTGAGCTCTCTTTGTGTGAAACGCGGATATCCTCTTTTGAAAGGGGGGCGGCATCGAGGACGTCCTGCCAGATTGTGAGGCAAAAAATACGGTCATCACTCAGCTGTATCAGGAGTTCTACAATGGCAGACCCGGCGCGATAACAGGACAGGCTCATGGCCTGCGCGCCTCTGAAATGCATTTCCAGACTGGCGAGCAGGCTTTCACAGCAATCAGACTGCCCGACCCTGTCAGTCGATGTGATGGTAAACAGATGCTCACGAGTCATTTGCTCAGCCTCAGTGAATAGACGCCTGAAAAATCGATGTCCGATCCCGTTGAAATCCCGATGACTTCCCCCTGATTTTTGTAAATCGTTGGCGCAATGTTGGCGGAGTTCTCCATCATGCTTTTAGCCATTTCAGCGACACCGGCGCGGGTGTTTTCCGTGTAATCGGTATTGCGGTCCGTACCCGGTGCGGTATTGGTCAGGGCAGACGCCACATCCGGCACCATGCCAATCAGGATCGTGCTGTAAAGGCGCTCCCATGTATGGTTATCAACCCACCCGGCGATCCCGTTTTCACCCAGCTGGCCGACTACCTGCGAATCAACCATCGGGATGATTTTGCCGTCCGGCGTGCGTAACTCCGTCCAGGCAACGAGCATCCGGGCATCTCCCTGTTTTACCGTTCCGGTCTGATAAACCCCGCGGGCTTTTGTACCTGCGGGGATCAGTCGGGTGTTACGGCTGGCGCTGTAAACATCCTCGGTAATGAGACAGGAGATTTTACCGGCCACCGTAGATACAAAGCGGTTCAGCAGGGTGCACGGGATGTAGGTATCAACGGGGATATAGAGATCCGGATTGAGCGTGATCCTGCTGACGGTCGTCACTGTCGCCAGGCTGGTTTGTGCCGCAGCGGCGGCTGCCCGCGCTTTGGCATCGTCAGGACAATAAAGCTTCCCGTTTGCATCTTTCTCCATCAGCACCGGGCAGGGCGTGTATGTAGTCCCCTGGGCCGTTCCGGGTACGTCAGCGGCGCTCTGTGAGGCGTTCTGACGGGGGGAAGAGGACGTGACGGCCAGCGCTGCCGTTTTATTGAACGTGACCGGTACAGGCGGCGGGGCGTTGACGACATCAACGGATTCAGTTTCTGACTTTTCCTCAAGCGCCCCCATAGGGTTAACCGCCATCCCCATATCCGTGCGTTTTACCGCTGGCCGCTGCGTCTGTACGGGTTCGGGCTGCTCTTTCTTTCCGGATTTAAGGGACGCCGTCATTAAGCGATCGCCAACAAAAGCGAGAATAACCAGCACCACAAATGCCAGGAGGCAGAGCACGACAATGCGGTTTTTACCGCGTTTTTTGAGGGCGGCTACCTGCGGCTGGCCTGATTTTTTCCCCGGTTCAGGCTGCTTATCTTCGCTTTTCTCCTGCACGCGCTGTCGTGCTTCGGCTTCCAGCTCAGCAAGGTTTTTTTCCGTCTGGTCTGTCATGGCTTGTCCTCAAGTTTGACCGCCGGTGACACGGTATCGGTGTTAGCTACCCTGACCTTTCCAAACCCCTGATTGTCTATACCCACCACAGCGGTGTTATCGAGGCGCAGGATCACCTTCTCAGCGTTATTGAGGACCATCACCCGATAGTTACCCTGACTGGTGAAGGCTGGCGCTGTGGATTGCTCCTGGCCGTTGGTGAAATAGAACGGTGCGGGGATCTTCTTCAACGGAGAGAAACCGAGGTACATAAAACGCCCGTCGTCATAGACAAAGTCCGGCGCAATATTCTCGCTACCTTCGGCCACGCGCTTTGTGTAGTCCCAGTTACGCGGGGATTTAGCCGCGTTAAAGGCTTTCTGAATGTTTTGCTTCTCCAGCGCCTCCGTCCATTCCTTCTGACGGGCTGCCATGGCCTGTTCGGACGACTTACGCACGTCATCCGGATAGGTAAAGGCGATCACAAAGGAGAGGTTTTTCGTCGGGCTGCCGTCATCGAGCACATTCAGTTCAAGGCTGTAAAAATGCTTTGTGGTGGTCACGAAAAGGTTCGTTTTCCAGTTTTTGGACTCCGGCAAAAAGGCCTGATTCGCCGTGGTACCGTCCTCTTTCGTCACCGGCTGCGTGACCGGTTCAGGTTGAACATAAACGCGGTTCGCCTCCTTATCGACTGTCCAGCCTTTCGGAAAGCCCGCACGGGCGCTTATCACGTTCTCATCGTCAGCAAAGACCAGCGTTGTGAGATAACCGGCCATCGTATTCACGACGGTGCTGTTTAGCGAGTTATATGCGACCTGTTGCATTCGGCTGTCGAACCGGCTGCCGGAGGGATTCGCCGCCGCCCAGGTATTGGTACAGAACAGGCACGTAATCAGTGCGGCTGTAATAACTTTAATCATTCTTTTCTCAGCTCCTTATCACGCTGATAGCTGCTCACGAAAAAGCCGAGAGGGTTTACCTCCCGCTGGGAGTCCGTCATTTCTTTTTCAGGGATATAATGGAAGGTCAGGCGAATATTCCAGATTTCGTTAGTTGTCAGCCCATCAGAAAGGTGGCGGATAGTGCGCTTTACGCGAAGGGTTGAAATCTTATCCGGAGTAGTTCCGTCAACAATCTGATTACTGATAATTTCAGTCGTCACAAGGTTAGCGGCGTTTTTATAAACTTTATCGGGTGCGTTTGGACTGTTGAATAAATCCAGATATTCTTTATTCACGTCAGGGCTGCTGAATTGCTGAACGTCGTTATAATCTTTTTGCAGAGAGAAATAATTATAACCCTCGCGCAAGTTAACGTAATGAGCCGATAAATATTGTGCCATAGCATCCTGAGTCGAGATATCAACAGTATTCAGGCGGGTGATGCGTTCCATGCGCCCTGTCTGGCGGTCAACGGCGTACAGCTCGACCTCTGTTTGTTTCAGCGGCATCATCAGCATGATAGCCGCCACCGCCATGACCGCGACCAGCACTGCCGCCGCTGCGATAGTAAAGGCCGCTTTGATTGATTTTCTGTCCTTCGTCATCAGGACTTCTTCAAAAGACTTTGAAGTTTCAATAACGCGTTCTTTACTCATTGCTCAGTTCCTGAATGATTTGTGGAGAATTAACCGGTTCGACTTTTCCGGAGACATCCGGGGCGGTAATCGCTTTTTGCGCGCAGCCAATAAGAAACGCGCACAATATGAGGATTGCGCTGTATTTCATGTTTGTTCCTTTGGGGAAATAAAAAACGCGCCGGAGGGCGCGTTTATAATGGATGTTAAAGTGTTATTTTGTGTTCATTAAGCTTTCGAGTTTTTCTAAGGCTTTTGTTCTTTTGTATGCGGAAATTGCATTTCGGCAATCAGGTGTGTCATTGCCACTTATCTTACATTCTCCATACTTCTCATTCATTTCTTTAGGGTGGTCCTTATACCACTCAGTGGATTTTGGTTGTTCATCACATCCTGAAAGAAAAAGTATACTGAGAGTTAAAAAACAAATAATACTTTTCATGAAATGCCTCTGTACAAATTTGGTTGTTCAGATAATTTATCATGCTCAGACTTTATACATGCAAGAGTTTCTATTGCTTTAGGATTTCTTACACCCAAGAACATTCTCACTTATTAAGGCGAGACATATTCGCGATGCTGGATTTTCTTAGTGATTGCTGCATTTGATATCGATTATATGCTTTTTCAGCCACTCCTATTGCTTTATTCCCGGCATAGCCTGCTACAGCTCCTCCTGCATCTTTTGCGGCTTTTGATAACGGTTTTCCTACCGTATTAACAGCAAGCATGGTTGCGCCTACACCTGCTGCCATCCCCATACCCGCAGCGGCAGCTGCAACTGACGATCCTGAAAGTGAGGTCGCTAATTTAGTAGAAAGAACAACAACAGCCGCACCGAGCGCACCAAAGCCAAAAATCATGACGGCAGTGGTGAGTGTGTTATCTCCCTGAGCGATAATGCCACTTGTTGCCTCAAGTAAAACATCACTCATCATCGTTAGTATCACCTTCAGAGTTAATGAAGAGAACAACACGATAAGAAGACAGCTAATAATGGCTTTCATCCAATTTTCAAACATGGAACGGAACCAGCCCCATGCAAGACATGCAACAAATAAAGGGCCTGTAGTCAGAAGTAGTCGGAGAGTGATCTCTGTGGTCAGGTTTATAATGCCACCGATGAAAATAACAAACCCTGTACCAGCCCAGGCAAGTATTTTAGCCGTCCATCCGCTAAGCCGGATGAAGTCCTCATCTGATTGATATAACACCTCGGCTAATGCCTGAGTCTTGTCCCATAATGTATCTAGCAGCCCCCATATGCTGCCAGCTTCACCAGCTAAGCCAGAGCTAACACCTGTGATGGCATCACTAACCGTAGCGAACCAACCGTTAGCATTAGTTACGAACGCCAGCAAAATACCAGTGACCCCCAGATTCCATATCACATCAGATAGGGGAGTCTGTAACTTTCCTGCCAGAGCCTTATAACCGCTGATAGAGATATAGAGTGTCATCCAGGCAATGATCGAGGGTGCGATCATATCCCCGTAAATGTCAGACTGACCACCAAGCACTGCCGCTATACCATTAGTAATCGTGTCATGTGCCTTAATAAACATACCGCTCATGAGCTTACCTTGCTGTTAAAATCATGAGGAGGAGTTGTTGCTTGCTTTTCCCTCCATGCTTTTTGTTTTTGCAGATCGAGCATTTTTTCCCGCTGCTCAGCCATTTTTGTTTCCATTTCCCACTGACTTGTCAGGGCGTTGAGCTGCACGCTCTTCGCCGCAATGACGTTTGCCAGATCCTGCGATTCCTTCGAGTCCGGGGAAGCCTCGATACGACTCGACAGGGACGCAATATCGCTCATGGTGCTGTTGAGCTTGTTCTGTACCTCCGTTGTGTTCTCAATAGCGACGGCCTTGTTCAGCACCTGCTGTTTGCAGATATCCGCATAGCTCTGTGAGGTTGTACTGATGCAGTTATCAAACGACTTATATTTACTGTACAGGCTGTTGAGTTCACTGCTGTAAGAGCCGCTGTTTGTCAGCAGGTCGTTCAGAGAGATCCCGTTTTTTTGCAGGTTTTTCAGGTCACTGGTGAGGCTTTTGGCCTCATTAAAAAAGCCCTGAATATCGCGGATACCCGTAGCGGTCGCCAGTTGCGATTTATATGCATCGAGCTGCGACCGGTAGTGCTGAACCGTTGACTGCCATTGCTCCAGGTGTTGCGTCCATTCGTTGACCTGTTCCAGGTTCGAAACGGCATCAACAACCGGGATCCCGGCATGAGACGTTAACGGAGACGTGATCAGTGCCAGCGCAAGCGCTGTCGATTTCATAAACTTCATGATGATTCCTGTTCTGACAGGCTGTGACGCACGGGCGTGCGTCAGGCCGGATTAGAGTGGGGTTAAATCGCTTCTTTGAGGTAACTGTCGATCCAGACATCAGGAGTCATCCCTTCACGCCAGATCCGGTCAAAAATTTCGAGGTTGTCAGTGCTTCCGCTCATGATTTTGAGATTCGCACCCAGCCCGGAGAGGTCGAGGGTAACAAGCGCCGTAAAGCCGGACGTGTCACCACGCCGCAACGGGCTTTTCTCAATGATGAACTGACGGGAAAGCGGATCGAGGCTTTTGATGATTTCGAAGACCTCCGGGGCGACTTTCATCCCTTCCACATAGTCTTCGTATTCAGCTTTGGGGTTGGGCAGGAAAATCTTCGTGCTGCACTGCTCAATGACGGCTGCAGCAATCCGGCTTTTCAGGATTTCATCGGGTGACTGCGTGGCGGGGATGAATATGCCGTTCAGCTTACGGATAACCTTCAGCATGTTATATGCGAAGTTGCCAAACGCCGGATCGAGTAACCATTTCCAGAATTCATCCATGTACATAACCAGGCGGCGACCATCAAGGAGGCTGGTAACGCGGTAAAGCAGGTAGAACGAGATCGGCGCACAGATAGTCTCGTCATCCAGGAACTCGGTGCCATCGATGCCGAAGTTGTCACAGTCGATATCAAACGTGTCCGCATCATTATCGAAGATCCACCCGTATTCCCCGCCCTGTGCCCACTTCTGCAACCGGATACGTAATCCGTTCTCCTGTGCTTCACGCGTTGGCGGTTCTGGCAGGTTTTCCAGCAGTCGGGTGATACCAAAACAGCGCTCATCTGCCGGTAATCCGTTCATAACGGCTTCCACGGCCTGCCCCAGGCGTTTTTCATCACGCGGTGTCAGGATCTGGCCGCCGCGAGTACAGAGGATTGCCATAAGCTGCTTCACAAAGTTGATGTTGCGCTTTGTGGCCGCGATGCCGAACGGGTTCCAGCCGGTTTTTTCCCCATACTTAACACGGAAGTATTTTCCGCCCAGGGCGCGGACGTTCATCTCGGCGCCACGGTCTTTATCAAAGTACACCGTCGTCTGGCGCTTGATTTTTGCCTGGGGGGAAAAGGTCACAGCTGCACCGTATTTCTGCACCATGCTTTGTAAAAAGGTCATGGTCATGGTTTTACCGGAGCCGGTGGTTCCGATAATGCAGGCGTTTCCGGGGTGCTTCTCGTTGAAGTCATCCTTTCCCAGCATGGAGTTATGCAGGTTCAGGTAATAGGGCGCACCGGAAGGCGTCCTGAGCACCGCAATGGCTTCTCCCCAGGGGTTATTGTCACGCTTGCCCGAAAACAGGTTGTGAAACGATGCCAGTTCCGCAAAATTCAGGCTGCTCACCGGCACAAGGCGAGGACGGAAACCATATACACCCGGCATCTGTGCCAGATACCCTGCGGCCAGTGACAGCGTGGAAAGGGTTGGTGTAATGCCAAGGTCGGTAAAACAGTTGGTAATGACGTTGGTATCTTTAACCAGTGAGTCAGGATCTGCGGATCTGACCATCAGAGAAAAATGATATTTACCAAAGGAGATAACGCCTGACTGGAGCATGTCGAGCGCCGTTCTTAAGTCTTCCACCTGAGACAGAGCGTCATCGTCAGTGCTTTTGAGGCGCTTCATCGTCTGGTAGATGTACTTCTGCGCTTCCCCTTTGGACATACAGGTGAAGGACTGCGTCATCGTGTAATCACACGGCGCGTAAAGCATCGCATCCAGAACGCCGGTCATTGTCTCCGGGGAGTAATCCAGTACCTCCACGCCCCGGAAGAAACTATTGCCCGCGATGTCCTGTACCTGGCCGATATCGGAAGAGAAGAAGAGATCGCTGGTTCCGAGCGATTCATAGAAGGCCTGCCGGGAAACAGCCACCTTGTGCCAGCGGCCAGTCAGCAGGAACTTGTAAAACGCCAGCTGCGACGAGTACACACGCTTGTTTTCCTCATACAGACCCAGGCGCACAGATGAGAAACGCGACAGCGCCACGTTCAGCGAGGAACAAATCTCGTTCATCTCCTGGAGTGCCGAATCCAGCGCCAGTCGCTTCTGGCCGTCAGACATCCGTTTTGACTCCACCTTATCCAGGCCGACGAACGGCATATAACAGGCGGTGACAAAAATCCGGTTCCTGCGGAAAGGATGTTTATCAATGGAGTCGTAATAGAGCTTCTGGATGTGATCGGCGAACGCATTACCCGACGTGACGGAGAAACCATCTTTAAAGGATTCACGGATGTTATGCACGTAGAACGTGACCGGTTGCCCTTCAAACGATTTAACCAGATTGTTTATCTGGGAGGTCAGGATCTGGTTGGTTTGCTCGCTTTCACATTCGAACTGGCTGCCGCTGATTTCCCAGGTCGAAATCAGATCGTTGTTCTTCGTCCTGACGATGTATTCGCCGACGTGGGACGAATAGGGAATGTAACGGGGTAATGTCACCCGTTCGTTTAATTTCATGTGTTCATTCAGCTCCGTAATATCAATGGCGTCATAATCTGACGCCAGAAAAGAAGTGGCTCCGTGGTACTGGTTACAGGCGTTATTTCCCCTTGTTTTTAATTTCAGGAAAAGCAAACTAAAAATATGAGCATCACGGCGAGCCATGAAATTCATTAATACCCATAATGGAGGGAGGGCAAGCAATGCATATTTAGAAGTATACATTGCCAGCAGAATAACGGCCATTGTGACCATGACGAGAGGAACCATAGGTACACCCCTGATCATAGGCGGTCGGGTGAGTGCCTTATTTAACGTTCCCATATTATTCCGTGTGGGTTAAGCGTAAGCGCCTGCCAGAAGAGAACCGATTTCAGATGCACTGGCAATAATAATTCCGCCAATAATAATGTTGCTGCAATCCTTCAGGCTTTGACCGTTCCAGAGAATCTTGTACCCCACCCATAACACAGCAATGGTAATGGTTATAATTGCCAATCCTTCCAGACCCGATTCAACCTGCAATAAAAGGTTGTTTGCTACGCTAAAACCACCGGCTGCGAGGGCGGGTTGCGCCGCTGCTATAAGCAGTAAAGCCGTAGTAGCCTTATTTGACAGGTTCTTAATGCTCTTGATAAATTTCATGAAAATTTCCTTTGGGCGAAAAAAAATCGCCTTTCGGCGATTCGTTGTTTATTCCGTCAGTGTTCCGCGAATAACGTTGTTGGGGTAGAGCGTGGTTATCTCGCGCGTGGAAGGTTCGGGGAGGGTTCCCCTGACCATGTCTGAGGGGTAGATGTTGCGGGGTAGCTGCGGCAGCTCTGCCGCCTCACTCTCCCCCTTGTCGGCTTTCGTGCCGGGCACGACATAGCCGATACGCTGGGTATAGCTGGTATTGCTGAACGTGGATTCTTGTTTTTGGCCGGCCTCAAAATTTCCACTGTAATAGCAACTTAATGCACGTTTTAGCGTTCCTCCTCTTATAAAGCAGTCGGTGATGATTTTTTCATATACCTGAATGTTTGTGCAGGGGTTGAATAACTCCTCTGCGGTTTTGTTGTATACGCCGAAGTTGGCCTGATTGATTTGCATCAGGCCAACAGAATAGTCTTTTCCTTGTTTCTTTAAATCTGATACGTGTTTTAACGCATCACTAATAGATTTTGGGTAAATGGAGCGACCACCCACAACGCCAATTGCAAGGGGAATAAACCCGCTTTCTGTTTTAGCGATATCATGCGTGGTGTCCGGATGCACAGAAGGGGCGCACTGCAGAGCAAGCGCCAGTATTGCAGCAGCATCGAGCAAATAAACTCCTTACGTAAGTACAGGCGAAAAAAAGCAGCCCGGACGGGCTGCTAAACGCATCTAATGGCGATTAAAGGTTTAGTTAAGTTCGCCAATTTGCTTATCTAAATCTTCAATTTTTACAATGAGGTCTGCCATTTGAATGGCTATATTGGGCTTTCGCTTATCCCGGAAATCATAAGCTATCTTTGCCAGTTGCACTTTTAGTGCAGAACGCTCAATTTCCAGGATTCTGACTTTGCCGGAACAGGCGTTCTTTGTAGCGCGCTCTACGCGGCTTCTGCGTGGTGTTGTAGGGGTTTTATGACATTTCCATAAATCGCGTAACCGCTCTTTCTGCTGCGTCATTACACTTAATCTCCTTAATTAGCATGATTAAGTTGTCAGTCTGTGCCTGTAGGGATACCAGAGGTGGCAACTTAACGATGCTTCCATGAAGGAAATGAGTTTTCTTACCCACGACAGGCGCAGCACGATCTCACTCGCCCCAGAAAATCACGTCTCCTTATACCGTCGGGCTACGGCTGTTGCTGCTGTCCATTTGTCAAAGAGCGATAGAGAGTAACGGAATGTATCTCTGCAATAATCATATTCTGCGATTTTTAGATCTGCAAACAGATCTGTTATTAGAACTATTCTGGATATATTAAACGATAAGTAGAATTATATTCTGTGTATTGTTTTCAATTCAGATCAAAAGATCGGGTATTGGTGATTTCAAAGTTTTTAAGATCGTAACTGCTGAGCAAGTCAGATCATTTCACTGGCTGTAATTGATAGAGTTGAGAAGAGGAGTATGGCTAACATGTTGTTTTAATATTAATAAAAATAAGACGAGAAGAATCCTAACCACACTAAGAATACTCTGTGTGGCGATGGTTTTCATTGACGTAAAGGGGAAATAAATAGAATCTTCTGGCGCCATTTCAATGGCAAAGGAGAGGTCTTGATACGCATCAGGTATCGGCCTCAGAAAAACAAAAACCCCGAAAACACTGTATCGACTTGGCGGAAGATAGTGATATTCGGGGCCCCAGGTAAAAACCTGCGAAAGGATTATATCTCAACATATGCGTATTTCAATACTCAGCACCGGACGATTCAGAATGTATGACTTCGGGTGCCTGAAATGAAAAAGCAGCTGCGTCACTGGACCCAGTTACCCCACAATGAACAGATCGATTTCTGGCAGCGTGTCGATGCCGGAGACAACCCGTCTTATCTCGTGCCGGTGGAAACAAGAAAAACCAGACGGCAGCGCGGCGAGCACTCAACTCGTCCGAAATGTGAGAGCCCCAGCTGGTACCGGCCCCTCAGATATAAGCGCCTCCCGGGACAACTCGGCCACGCTTACAACCGTCTGGTCACGAAAAATCCTGAAACCGGTCTGCCGGCATTGCGTCTGCACATGTCGCGACATCCTTTCTATATTCAGCGAAGGATCTGCGCTGGCCGTAAGAACCGGTTCAAACCTGAAAAAGCTCGATTGCTCGATGCCACCTGGCCTGTACTGGTTAGTTTCTGCGATGCAGGGACACACACGGTCGGGATGTGCATATCGAGACTAGCCCGAGAACTGAGTCCGAAAGACAGTACGGGAGCAGTCATTCCGGAAACAGAGGTCACGGTATCCCGTGTTTCACGCCTCATCGAGGAGCAGGTGCGATTTGGCACGCTGGGGGTTTCTTCAGAAAAGATGTTTGACCCGGAGACGAGAACCTGGCTGCCAAAATATGTCTGGATCACCGACGTCGGCTTCAGCATGCTGGGTATTGACCTGATAAAACTCGGCAAAGAGCAGGAGAAAGCCCTGCGGGAGAGCAGGCTGCGCCGCGAACTGATTGAAGCCGGGATTATGCAGGAGTGGGAAGAGATATCTCCCCATGCGGCCCGTAAACGTCATGCAGAAAAAATGACACTGCAGGCGCTTCGGTTACGCCGTGAAAAAGCATCACTGTCTAAACGCGCCAGGCGCCTGGCGCCACTCCCGCAGGATGCACGAATTCAGGCCATGAGCGAGCATATCCGCAGAACTATGCCGCCGGACGAAGCCTTTTTCGCCTCATCACATGACCGTCTGGAAAAGCTGGCCATACAGCAGCTCGCACTGATGGAGCGCTACCTCTCAGACTCGCCGCCTGACTAACCGTTCAGTCTGACAATTTTCAATCTGCCCCTTCAGGGGCTTTCTGCGTTTGCTCACGTTCATGGCCAACGTCGTTTTCGACGATCGCATACCTGAATTATCCCGTTTTCTGTAAAAACAGCCGCTGCCGGCATCATAATTTTCGCGCAGGACATCGTTATCAACAGAAAACCGCAAACGGAGAACACAGGTAATCCGGAAAGGGACAGGAGAGAACCCGCAACATATTCATAAACACTGGTTTTTAATCCCCGGCCAGTTTCACAACCGGGAAATTATTTATCCTGCCCCGTGCTGTGGAAAACTGCGTAAAGGTACCTCCCGTCGCTGCACGACGGGCCCCAAAACCACAGAATATAGTTACAACATACAAAAGCTCGATTCCCCAGCCCGCCCCTGAAGCCACGGCGCCGATCTGAAACAACCAGCCCATCTCAACCCACAGTCCAATCCCGTGCACAGCGGCAACACCTGAGCCGACACTCACCCCTGAAACGCCGGGGGCCCCGGCGCGGAGCGCCGGTAAAACTCATCGCTTTATCTTTATTATGTTGTAACTATATAGGGTGCTGGCTGTTAGTGATGTCGCTGGGGGATTGGGTGTACACGCTCGTAAGCGCCAAAGGCGCTAACGCGGAGATACGCCACAACTACGTTGTGACCACTCCGACCGCGCACCTGAGCAATAAAAATGGCTTTTAGCGGATATTGTTTTGCAGGGTAAAGGATAGTATCGGCGGGACCTTTCAAACTGCAGCGGCTTACGCCTGTCACGGCGCCATTCGACGTTCACACCCTCTTTAGCATCAGTTGGCGCCTCCATGCCGCGATGCGGCATCAGTTAGTTCTGCAATACGGCATCGAAGGAGGCTTTGAGCCTAATTTCGGGTGTAGTGCCGTAACGATTACCAGACAGAATACCGGCAGCCCAGCCCTATAGACGGTTTGTTCTTACCTGCAGACGTTCTGGCGAAGGCTGCATGTTCCTCGCCCATATAAGCATTAATAGGGGAAAGGCAATCGCTATCTGGCGTCAATCCAGTCCCTTAAAAGTTGCGACTACAACCCTTTAACTGTACGCTTAATCTGTACATTACAAAGAAGAGGTATATTTCCTATGTTCACTATTTCAGCAACCGAAGCCCGTGCAAAACAATCCACGATTCTGGATAAAGCCTCACAAGGCGAGGCGGTACGCATCACGCGCCGAATTGGTGGCGACGTAGTGGTCATTTCTGCTAAGGAGTGGCAGGAGTGGCAGGCAGAGAAGTTTGATCGGGAGTTCGCCCAAATTACTGGCCGTTTTGGGGATGCCTTAAGGGATTTGGCCGATAAATGATTTTTTCACTGAATGAGGCGATCATTATGCGGATTCACGATCGTATGATCGAATTATACGGCGGGCTTCCAGGCATTCCGGATGCGGAAAGGGTGGGAGCAATCATTTCGCGCGTGGAGCAAGCTGCGTATTACAGCGATCCCGTACCAGATGTTTTTGAAATGGCCGCGCTATATTGGGTAGCCATAGCACGGGGCCATATCTTCAACGATGCCAATAAGCGTACCGCTCTGGCTAGTACGCTTTTTTATTTGTTACGTAACAACATCCAAATCCGTAACCATCCAGAAGATCAGGCGCGGTTAGTGGATTTAACCCTCGAAGCAGCTACCGGTGACCGGGATGTTGCCGATTTGGCCGCCCAGCTCCGCACGTTCGTTGCCTTCTGATATGGTTGCTTCCGGCTCAGGAACGGGAGCACATGGCTTAGTTGGATGACCTTCCGGAAAAATAGATTCAATCGTAAACAATAATTACAGCCCGCCATAAGGCGGGCTAATGTTTACACTTATTCAATTTAGATTGATGCAATCATATATGTGATCAACTGCGGTCTGTCGATTGCATGGTGCCTCCAACTGCAGACCAAAAATGTCTTCACATTTAGAATAAATTAAAGACGCTCAATCTGAACCGTGAGATCACCGCTCACATTCCCCTCGGTAGGTCTTTGTTCCGTTCCTTTGAGAGACACGACCTGCAGGGTAATACGTTCTATATCCAGCGCCGATACAGTTTTCCTGATATCCAGGAATTTACCGTGCATATCAAATATGCCAATCCCTACGCCTTGCGCGGCGAGAGATGACGTATCTGTATTGGCTAACACCGACCCTTCACCGGCATCTGGCGTACCCACAAAACGATAAGCCATGCGATTTGCTGCCACTAATGCATAACACTCGCTGCTACCTGAAACATGCAGGTTAATTGGATTCTTCGGAATGGTATTCCCCCCCTGCCATGGCAGCGCATCCAGATCGATAGTATCTAATGCGATGGTCTGTGGGTTCATAATCACTTCACAACCCGTCGGTCCACTGGTGGCATTCCCGGTAATCGACAGCGTGGCGGAAAAATCTCCGGCCTGCGCGGCAAAGCCTGTCATCACTGATGACAGGATTAATGCAGAGTAGATAATTTTCATGGTGTTCTCAGTTATTAGTCAACAACGCAGAATAGAATTCCCCCTCGATTTCACGAGGGGGGATTTATTACAGACGTTCGATCTGAATCGTCAGAGAACCCTGTACAGAGCCGGCAGTGGCTTCTGTTCCTGCCAGTTTCACCATTCCCAGACCTAAATGAGCGGCGCCTGTGGTCGCCATCATCGTATCTGAGTTGATGACCAGAGGCTGGCCCTCATTCCCATACAGTGCGATACCAATCCCCTGCGCCGCACCCTCACCTGTTGCCGTGTTCGCCAGAACACTCCCCATTGAGTGATCTGCATCGCCGTGGAATGTATAGGCCATTTTGCCCTGAGAAACCAGGTCGGCACACTGGTCATCGCCCGTGATGGTCAGGTCCACAGTATCCGTCGGGAGCGCTGATGGTGCCCCCTGCAGTGGGATGGCGGAAATGTCAGCGTTCATGGCAATTGAAGGCTGACCCAGGTTTACGGTGCAGACTGACGGAGTCGGGGCTACCGTACCGGAAACGCTAAGGGTTGCTGAAACGTCCTCAGGGTTGGTAGAAGCCTGGGCCGCGCCCATCACAAACAATGCGGAAACGGCCAGTCCTAAAATTGACTTTTTCATAAATAATATCCTTATAGTGTTGTATCTGAATAAAATAGGCGAAGCCTTCTCATTTCAGAATGAAAAAAGAAACCTTCCCTATTTCGTTATAAATAATTAATTCTCAGCGTAATTTGGGCTTTCACTTTTCCTTCGCTGACGGGTTGATCCGTTTTTGCATAGCGAACCGACAGCGGAACCGGGATATTCATCTGCTGCACTGGCAATGCCATATCGATGGGCTGGAACGGCGTCATCACGCTGCCGTTATAGAGCATTTCAATGCCCACGCCGGAGGCCGGGTTTTCGGGTGCGACATTTTTAAAGACGGTGATATTTTGTGGATCGGTAGCGCCTTCGATATTCACGCTGGCCCGGGTGGTGTTCATGCACTGTAGATTCACGCCGACCGGATAATTTTGTTTTGCCACGCTGCTGGCCAGATCCTTCACATTAATCGGCGACAATTCGATTTGCGGCTGATCGACCAGAATTTCACAGTGGGCTCTGGCGGATAACACCGTCATCGCCAGGTTCACCACCAGGGAATTATCATTCAGCGAGACCAGGGATGGCAGGCGGAGGGTCATCGTCCCGCCCTGAATAATGCCGGTCTTGATCACTTCAATGCGCAATTTAATATCATCGGTGCTGACCGACTGCGTCGGGACCTCCGAAAAAGGCGTGTTAAAAGGTAATACCCACTCCTGTTTTGCCCTTCCCGGCTGGTCATAGATAACCGTAATTCTTACACCGACGCCCGGCAGCGAGGTGCTGTAAATATGATCCCCGCTTTGCGCCGTGCTCATTCTGCCGTTCAGGATGCGCTGTACTTCCCCCTGGCACGCCGGAGCGATCGCATGATGCGATCCGGTCAGCTGCGCGAGGGATTTTTCGTTCACCGACAAAACGGCGCCCACCGGCGCGGCGCCCGCTTTGTCCGGCAACTGAACGGTTAACGGGATCGTCAGATTTAACGGCGCCTGACGCTCCTGCATCTGGCAGTCATGCGCGCGGGCGGTTAACGCAACGGCGCTTAACATCATGACGGTGGCGATTCGCCAGCAGGAAAAAGGTTTCATCGTGCGCTCCTCAGTGGCATTCGACGTTCAGGATGGCGATAGCGAGTTTCACCGACGCTTTTGTCGGGATGGTGAACGGCGCGGAGCACTGCTGTTTATCGCCCCAGCTGAAATTCACCGTGCCGCTGTCGGGGGCGGAGTTGAGGTACGCCTGGCCCTGCTCCCCGACGTACCAGGTGTCGTCATTGCCCTCAATTCTTGCCCGCGCACCGAAGGGCAACGGCTGGCCTTTGTAGCTCACGTTCATCACCACTTTGCGTCCGCCGATCGCTTTGAAGCGGGCCAGCACAATGGCGTCTTTCGTCGGGATGACCTCAGAAGAGGTGCTGACAAAATCGACCTCTTTATTGCTCTGCGGATCGACCGTCATGGTGTTGCGGTGATAGGACTGAAGATCGGGCACGATGGCGAAGCCCTGGGAGTCGGTCCTGATGTTCTGATTGCTGCCCAGCTCAACATTCTCCGCGCCAGGGATCGCCACCAGTGCCTGGCTGCCGCTGGAGAAACGCCCCAGCGTGATGCCGTCTTTGTGCGCGAGTAAGTTCCCGGAGACGTTCCAGGAAAGGTACTGGTTGCGGTCGGCGTTATAAGTCACGTTGAACTCCCCGCGGTTGCCCTGGTAATCGATGCCTGCCGAGCCGCTCTGAGTGTCGCTTTGCCCGTTCTGCGACGCGTAAGAGACCTGAGTATTCCAGCTCAGATCCTGCCCTTCCCCCATGTGACCCGACACGCCCACCTGGTTTGTCAGATCCCCTTTCAGGCCCGTGGTGGCGCTGTAATTGACCATCGGCTGCGTGGCCGGGAACAGATTCCCGAGCGGAACAGACAACGTGAGCGCCAGCTGTTTATCCCAGTCGGACATCCCTTCGCTGCGGGTCATACTCCACGCGAGTGAAAAACTGACGCGTTGCCACGAGCCGTTCCAGCCGAGCTGCCAGGAGCGCGAGACCGAGCTGTCCTGATTCGCCGTGCGGCTCAGGGTGGCAAAAAAGCTGTGTTCGTCCGTCAGGGTCTGATTGAGGGTCAGGTTGTATTCGCGTTTTAACCGCGAGTCTTCGAACAGCGTTTCTGAATCGGCCCAGTCACTAAAAGAGAGGTAGTTGCGGCGGTAATAGCGATTATCCAGCTGGATCTGCGTCCCGGTTTCCGGGATGCCGTTGCGGTAGGTCAGACGCAGCATATCGCCTTTATACTCTGGCGAATTGCCGCGCTGCCCCTGGCTTTCAGTGACATCAATGGCAATACCGCCCGCACGCTTGAGGTCAAAACCCGCGCCCAGGCTCGCCGCCCTATATTTTTCCTGATACTGGATACCGCCGTAGGTGGTGATATCCAGCGGCAGCCCCCAGGAGATCGCCGCCTGCAGCAGTTCCGGGGTCTCTTCCACGCTGTTGCTGTTCGTCACATAGCGCCCCGCCGCCAGGCTGTATTTCATCTGATGCGCGCGTAAAAGTTGCGGAACGTTCGAGTAAGAGACGGTGCTGTGCGTTTCTGAACCGTCGGCTTCGGTAACGGTGACATCCAGCTTGCCGCCGTTTGAAACGGAAGACAGATCCTGGATCACGAACGGGCCTGGCGGAACCGAGCGCTGATAAATGATGTAGCCATTGCTGCGTACGGTGACCTGGGCGTTACTCTTCGCAATCCCGCGAATGAGGGGCGCAAAACCCGTTAACTGGTCAGGCTGCATATCATCATCGGAATTGAGCTGAATCCCGCGCACCACGAGGCTGTCAAAAATATCGCCCGGTGTGCTGGCGTCGCCCACAGTCAGCTCCCCTTTCAGGGGGCGAACGGCGGTTTCGACATAATTGGAGAGCGTTTTCCAGCCGTCGTCATTGCTGAGCGTGGCGTTATTGCGATAGCGCCAGCGGCCAAAGTTAAAGCCGTTAGTCAGATTAGCAAATACCGTGTCCTGGGTATCGCTGGTGCGATGGAGGTATTGCTGCCCGGAAAGCTGGTACATGCTGATGAGCGCGGGCACGCCGTCGTCCCACTCCTCTTCCGGCACGCCGGTCAGGGACTCATCGCGCATCACGGTTTGCGGAAGAGAAATATCCAGCGTCAGTTTTGAAAAATCAAAATCAGCCTTCGTACCAGGAAGCTGCTCTTGCATGTCAGTGCAGGCATTTTTCACGCTATTATCCTCAGCATTCGAAGCGACCTTTTTCAAATCCACGCCGAGTTTCTGATAGGTCTGAAAAGTGAGACAGGGAACGAGCTCCTTTTTGTCATTCAGTTCAAACCGGACATCCGAAACCAGGGATGGCTTTCCGTTGACCTTAATCTGGACGCGATAAGTCCCCGCCGGCTGAACGCCCTGGCTGAGGAGACTGGTGTCATTAATCACTGTATTGCCGTTTGCCGACTGTAATAAGCCGGGGTCGAAATATTCCCCGGCAAACACTGTTTTCGAAAGCATCACAGAAACAGCCAGGCACAACTTACTGATACAGCGCATAACGTCCTGTTAATTCATTTTCTGGGTAAAGGTTTTAGACGTTGTGCCGAAATCATTTATGGCTTCCCACTCCACGGCTGAGCCACTGGCAGGGGCATGTTTAAGCTGATAGGTTTTATCCGCAAAAGGGGCAATGACGGTATTATTGTCGACCACCGAAACCGGAATGGTTTCTTTATCGACTGAGATTTTGCTCAACACCAGATTGAACGGGGATGCGTTTTTTACCACCACCGTTTTACCGGATGCGCTCCAGCTCAGGTTTTTCACCGCCTCACCCGGATCGCCTTTTAAACCCGCCGGGCGGAAAAAGAATTTAATCCGGTTATTGATCGCCAGCACCATGCGGTTTTCGACTTTTGATTCTTGTTCATTCAGGCCGGGCACGCCTTTCACATCAAGCCAGAAAAGACTTTCGCGATCGGCAGGCAGGCCGCTGCCTAAATAGACGACACGAATCACGTTGTCACTTTTCGGGGCCAGCCTGAATAGCGGCGGCGTGACCACGAACGGCAATTTTTTGATTTGAGAGCTGTCTCCGGCATCCAGCCAGGACTGAACCAGATAGGCCCGGTTTTCATTGCTGTGAATAGTAACCGTCGCATCGCCCTCTTTTTCACTGTAAATCAGGCGGTCGGCGTTAAGGGTCAGGGCGCTGTGTGCAGTGCCTGATAATGTTATTAAAGCTAAAAAGGCGGCAATGCAGGACTTGTTCATCTCGATTAGCCCAAAAAAAATAAATACTCGCGATTATAACAGTCGCATTTGAGATACAATTTTATGAAGAACTCGCAAAAATAAAAACATCATTCAAGTCTATATTTGGACAAAACACATAGCTCTTTTGTGGCTAACAAATAAATATTTATCAAATATTTTCAAGAAAATATTACGCACTGGCCTGCATGCTTTAATTTTATTAAAAAATAATTTCCATTACCAACATAATGCAACAATTCATATGGGCCTATTTGTCATTTACCTGGCAAGTAAATCTGAGGTCTTCAGGCCACATGGCTTTGGCCTTGAGGCACAGTTCCTGCGCTGCCGAAAATCCCCAGGCGCGATAGATCATCACTAGGCTGTTATAAACATCGGGGTTGTTGTGCACCAGCAGGTAAGCTTCTGCCCACGAGCGGTATTGCGCCAGCAGCGCCACACTCTGTGTCCGGTTAAATCTCACCAGTAAGGCAACGTGCCTGTCGAAATCCAGCCGGTCGTGCTGGCTCCAGGGATTCACCAGCGAGATAGTGTTGTCCTGCGCCAACGGTATCAGCCCCTGCTGTTCGATGCGGGTAAGCTGCACTTCGCTGACCGCGCCGGAGAGCATAAACACAAGCACGGCGCTCGCCAACACGCCGACACTGATACGAAACAATGTGCCGGACGGTTTTGCGGTGTGCTGTGCACGCGCCGTGGGCCCTGTAATGGTCAGGAGCATCACCAGCGTGATCCCGTGCGTTACGGACTGATACAGCGGGTACTCCAGATTCATGTGGATGGCAATCGGCAGGAGTAGCGCGAGGCCCGTCCAGCGACGTCCGCCTTTGCCCCACAATCTGATGAAGACGCCCGCCACCATCAGCAGCACTCCAGACACTGCGACGATCCCTCCCTCCATCCAGGTATAGAGGAGTTCGTTATGCGGATACTGGATCGTGGAGTTTTCAAGCCCCTGCGGCATCTGCTGTGCCAGTTGACCAAACAGCGCCTCAAAGCTGCCGTAGCCGTTACCAATGATTGGGTGAGCGCATATCAACTGCCAGGTAAGTCTGAGAATGTACCAGCGCTGTAGCGTCGAGCCTTCTTTCTCTACAAAGCCGGGGATCATGCCGGGGAACAGTGTCGGGCCAAACCAGAGCAAGCCCAGTCCAGCCACCACCCCCGCCATCAGCAGCAGAGCTGCATTGCCCGTGCGACGTGTTTTACTTGAGACCATCAGTAAAATCACACTGCCTGGAGCAGCACCGAGATAACCGGTGCGGCTCTGTACCAAAATCAGCATCGCAGGAACAACGACCAGCGCGGCGGCGCAGATCAGGGTGACACCTTTCTGACGGCTCATCGTAAACAGCCACAGCGCGCAGAGCAGTCCCGTGGCCAGAAATGATGCGTAAACGTTGATCTGCTGAAAGCTGCCGTACGGGCGACCGCCGGTTAAATGGGGCATATCACTCAGTTGAACCGCGCCGTACACCACCTGTAACATCGTGGCCGCGACCAGAATTAGCAGCCAGACGTTTATCAGAAGACGACTGGACGTCAATTTCAGCAGAAGAAGCCAGACGGCCACCAACCCCCACAGCGCCAGCACTTTCGGCAGGGCATTCCATTGCCAGGCAGGAGAGGGGGACCAGAGAATCGGGAGTGACCACAGCACCGCGCCGATAACGATCCAGATTGTTCCCGGAGGAAAAATGGTTTTGCGATGTTGAGCGGTTACGGCACACCACAGGGCGATCAATGCCAGTACCGACCAGGCTAAGAGATTCTGCGGCAGCGCCAGGCCGGAGCCACCGTGGTTAGGTAATACCCAAAGCAGAATGACGCAAAACCAAAGGCCAAGCAATATTCCGAGACCTGTTTCGGTCTTTTTAGTGATTAAAGATTTATTAGATACAACGTATGGCATGAGAATATTACCTAAAAGAAGGAAAATACTCCCTATTTTCCAGATGTTCTATAAATTATAAAGATATCAGTATGGCATCATCACTAATACGCTTGAGCCAGTATGGAAACCTTCAGTGTTAATTCCGGTCAGTAAATCTTTTACTACCACCTGAGAATTACCCTGAGGTAGATCTATTTTCGAATTTAACGGTTTTCCCCCGACACTGATTTCACTTTTCCCCTCATCAAGATAGATATACTTATCCTGCGAAATAAGATTGAAAGTAACAGCAATTGGTGTTGTACATTTAACACCCATCGAGCTTTCTGCAATGCTGCCTTCCGCATCCTTTAACGTGATGGTCCCATGTTCCAAAACAATTTCTGGTGATGTTATTTTACACCAGTCATACCCAGGAGGGATAATTAAACATCCACCTGGTGTGATAGTTTGACTCCAAATGGTGTCTATACCATCCCCTTCTGGGCCAGTAAAATACCCTACACATTCTTCATACCCGTTATCACCATTATGGCGAATGTGGGTTATTTTCTTCTCACCTCCGTTGTTATACGCATCCATCATTAAATCACTAACGGTTTTCCTGCCGTTTGACGTTTCGTAATTCATCTCCAACGCACCAACAAATTCACTATCAGTTGCTGAATTAAAATGTTTATGACCTAAACCGGCGAGCCATCCTGAGGGTGGCGTATAATCCCCAGCGCTTCCAATCTCCACAACCCTCTGTGTAATAGCGTAGTCAGCGCCTGTATCATCATAGGTGACATTTAATGAACTAATAACTGGGAAAGGACTGGCAAATATCGACCAGGACACAAAAGAAAGCAGTAATAACATTCTTTTCATTTTATTACTCATCACTATAATTAGTTTTACTGATAAGCCAGAACAAAAGTACTGATGGCGGTAAAGTCACCGGGTGTTACGGCCTTCATCGAAAGCGCCTGAGGTTTTATCTGCACATAGGCATTAAACGTCAGAGCATTATTGCCTGCAGTCAATTGTTGATAAGGCGCTGCTTTATTGATCGCCAGTGGCGAACCATCGGGTAACTCCAGGCCAATAGCGACCCCTTTTGCAGCACTTGTTGGATCGAGAGCCAACAGCGAATTTAATTCATCATCCGTCGTGCCGTTGAATGTCACGCTGACGGTTTTCATCAGCGACGGATCGCAGGCTTCAAGATGAATAGTAAACGGCTGACTTTGGGTTCGCTGATACTGGTAGAGTGATTTGATAATTACACTGCCAAAATCCAGCGTAATAGTCGACTCACTGTCCGGGAGCGTGCAGGGTTCAGCGACCAGCGCTCCGGAGAAGTGAACATTGTCCTCATTGTCTGCCGCCTGTGCGCCGTTCAACAGCAGAGCGCCTGTCAGCACGGCGGGTAAGAAACGCATTACTTTCATTTTCATTTCCTACAGGTAATCCGTGCGCAGCGTCATGGTGGCCGTAAAGGCCCCTTCTTTCAGCGTGGCGGATGGCTTCTGAACGGGTACGGCCTCAATCACCGGGGGAGAAGCGGGATCGCTGACCACAATTCGTTTGGCAAAGGTGGCGGCCACGCCGTCGACCAGAATACGAATGCCCAGCTTCGCCTGAGTTGTTTGCACGGCGGAAGCATCAAACGTTGCCGGGGAGGCGGTATCAACGACAATGGCCAGGTTATTCGCGGCGTAACCGGACTTGCAGTCCACCGTATATTTCACCGGCTGCTTATAGTTGTTGCCGTCGATTTTGTTCACCCCCAGATTATCACCAAAGGTCACTTCTATGATTTTACCGCCACTGATGGTGCACGGTGGCGCGACCAGCACACCGTGAAACTGCATATTCTCGTCCGCTAGGGCTGAAACTGGCAGTGCCAGAGCTAAGAACGCGATGATGTATTTCATTGGTAATCCACCGTCATCGTAGCACTAGCAGTAAATTCACCCGTTTCCAGTCTGGTCCCTGGTTTTTGCACCAATAGTGCTTTAAGCGCAGGCTTTGCATCCTTGGATGCCAGAATTAATCCTGAATTAAGCGGAAAATCCGCGCCATCAGCCTTAATTTTCACACCAAGGTTGGTAACCGAAGTTTTCAATACTGTGGCATCAAAATCCGCGCCTGTTCCATTAATCTGCATTTTTAATGATTTTGCCGTCACAGCGTTACTGCAATCGAGATCGTAAACAATGTTCTTTTTGACCAGTCCGGCAGCAACATCCGTTACTGCTACTTGATCACCAAAATCCACGTCTATGTTTTGATTATTATTAACGACACAGGGTGTAGCGTTGATGGTCACATTCACCGTAATCTGAGCAGTATTTTCATCGGCCCATATATTTGGGCTGGCACCCATCAATACCAGTAACGCGATAAACCATTGGCTATATCTCATGTTTACTCCTACTGATAAATCATGCTGAAGTTGATCACGGCATGGTATGGTCCGGGCACAAACAAGGCTGCGGTGCGCTCTGGTTGCAGGGTAAAGACCACTTCGTTCTGACCCGGATTGAGCAGCTGGCTATCGCTGATGCGGGAGAGTTTTACCGTCTCGCCGTGGCTGTCGCGAAGACGAAGCCCAATTCCGGAAGCGCCCGTCACTTTAATCAGCTCGGGATTATTATCATCCGCTACCGCGACAAAGCGGGCTTTATACGGCGGCTGCAACATGCTGGCAGTGGTGGTCATCGGTGTGATGTTGGTGCTCCAGTTCGGCAGTTCCGGGCAGTCATGGAGGTAAATTTTCACCATCACAGATTGCGCAGTGTCACCCACCGTGCTCAGCGCGGCGTGAGTGACACTGCCCAGATCCACATCCTGCCAGGCCGAGTCCATGGTCATATGGCAGGTGTTTTCCAGCAGATCGCCGTGGACATACAGCGCCCCGGTGTCGACCAGCGGTTTTTCATCTGCGCTCGCTGTCGCTGTGAGCGCCATTAGCAGACTGGTGGCCAACAGGGTTTTCCATTTTCCGTTCATCTTCCGTTGCTCCTCAGCGCCTGAATTATTTGTCGTTCAGCAGTTTTGCCGTGCAGCTGGCACCGCCGCAGGAGAACTGGATCTGCGGACGTCCGCCGTAGTCGTTGACGTAGGTCAGCACCGGCGAATTGCCCAGCGCGCTGGCGGAGGCTTCAATGGATGCCTGTCCTTTTGGTGCCACCATCACCGGAACAAAACCAACCGGCGCGCCTTTGGCAGTCGGGCGACCCTCGACGATGGTCAGGTAATAGGCTGACGGGTTATTGACGACATATTTGTCACCCTGGCGGGTGAGGGTCACTTTCTCTACCCATTCCCCTTTTGCCGCCTGGGTTTTGTCCAGGGCAATCGCCTGTGGGCGATAGAACAGCTTGATGCGCGTCTGCAGGGCAATCTGCAGGACATTCGGTTTGGTGCTGCGCGGCGGAATTTCGCGCAGGTTGAAGTAGAACAGAGTTTCGCGATCCTGCGGCAGGGCGCTTAACGCAGGGGAAATCTGAACCTTCACCTGGCTTTTCGCCCCCGCTTCCACGCGCTGTACCGGTGGCAGCACGGTCATCGGAGAAGAGATTTTGTTGCCCTGCGCATCTTCAATCCAGCCTTGCGCCAGATAGGGCAGGTTTTTGTTTTCATTGGTAATACTCAGACTGACGGATTTTTCTCCGCCGTTCACAATCACGCGGGTACGGTCCAGGGCAATGGCAGCATTTGCCTGTTGCGCCATCAGGATACCGGCAACACTCAGGGCCAGAACGGAAACAGTTTTTTTGCAGTTAGACATCTTCATCTTTATCACTCAGTTAATTTTGATCTGTACCGGCAGCTCAGTGCTGGCACGGCAGTAACAGATTTCCGTTCTGGGTTAGTCCTGTTAGTTTCTCCGGCACGGTGACAGCGCACTGCACTTCACCATCCCAGCTCACATTCAGTTTGGCACCCGGTTTCAGGCCGCTCAGGTAAGTCTGTCCTTCATCGTTAACAATCCCGACTTCCTGCTTGTCGGCGTTTTGCACGCTGGCGCCAAACGGCGGGAAGGTGCCGTCGGCCAGGCGGATGATCGCCATCGCCTTCATGCCTGACACCACGTTGAACTTACGGTAGCCAATGGCCCCTTCCGTCAGGGTGGCCTGGACAACGGAAGCCGAGGCTTCGGCGTTATCCGGCAGGTCGTTGATATCAATACTCAGGCTGTTTTTGTTGTAGTTGCCCACATCGGTGACCACCGTTTTGCCAAACATATTGGTACGGCTGGTATCGCCGTATCCCTGGACGGGAATATCTGCCGCATCGCCGGTATCGACCATGACGCGCGTGCCGCCCATCGTGTTTGAACGATGCAATGCTGCCCCGTGAGTGGTCGCCGTCATGCCGCCGCGAAGGGAAAGGCCTTCAGAGGTGTATTCGTTTTGCTGGTAATCCACGTTGGCCGTGATATCCGCCACGTCGGCGGAATGGTCGTAGTAGCCGCTCATGCTGCCGCCGTCTTCGCTGCCACCGGCAGAAATACGGTAGTTGTCGCCGTTTTTCAGATGGTCGTAATAGGCCAGGTTATGTGAGTTGCTGTCAGCATTCATCGAGCCGTTGTAGCTCAGTGAGCCCGAGTCACCCCATGGAATGGACAGGGAGACATACATGCCATCGTCGTTTTCGCCGTTAAACTTGTTGCGGTATGCCGTCAGTGAGCTGCTGATATTTTTCCACTTGCCGATATCGAAATAGCGCGATACGGACAGGCTGTAGCGGTCTTCCGCCGGGTTGTTCCAGTAGGTCTGATGCGAGTAGTTCAGATAGGCACTGACCCCCAGGGATTTAAAGTCCTGGCTGAAGGTCATCGTGTACATCTCTTTGCTCTGCATAAAATCATCATGGCTCGACGTATAGCTCAGGTAGTCGTTGAAGCTCATGTAGTCTTTTTCAGAGAAGCGGTAGCCCGCGAAGGTCACCTGGCTGCCCGTCTCGTCAAAGCGCTTGGAGTAGCTCACGCGATACGACTGCCCTGCGCGGTGCTCGTCTTCCAGCTTCGCATCGGAACGGGTGACGTCGAATGCCAGGGCGCCGAGCGCCATCAGGTCACGGCCAATACCCGCTGCCAGTGAGGCATATTTCCCGCTGGCGACCATCCCGCCGTACAGGGACCAGCCGTTGCTGATCCCCCAGGAGAACTCGCCGGAGCCGAAGTTTTCACCGTCGGCTTTGTGGTCGTAGCTGGTCGGTTTACCGGCGAAGAGTTTGTAACGCACGCTGCCTGGACGAGTCAGATACGGGATGTTCGCCGTGCTGACTTTATAGTTCTGCTCTGAGCCGTCCTGCTCCTGGACGCGAACGTCCAGAGTGCCGGAAACGGCGTTGTTTAAATCCTGAATGGCGAACGGACCTGCTGCGACCTGCGTTTCATAGATCACACGTCCCTGCTGGGAGATAGTCACTTTGGCGTTGGTCTTCGCCACGCCGGTCACTTCCGGTGCGTAGCCGCGCAGGTTTGGCGGCAGCATGTTGTCGTCAGAGACCACGCTGGCCCCGGCGAAACGGAAGCTGTCGAACAGGTCCGAATTGAGGTAATCCTCGCCCAGCGTTAACTTCGCTTTCATCGAAGTGAGCGCGCGATAGAGATAGATACGGCTCCAGGTCCATTTTTTCTGCGCCGAGCTACCTTCGTCATCACCCGACTGATTTTCGTAATTGGTCTGCCAGTCGGCACGCGCACGCCACGGACCGAGGTTGGCCCCGAAGGTCCCGTTACCCGACAGGGTATTTTCGTCACTGCCGCGTTCACTTTGATGCGCCTGGGCATTGAGGTTGTAGTCCGCCAGCAGGCCCGGCACACCGTCGTCCCACATGCTGCTTGGCACCCAGTTATCGTCGGTGTATTCGACATATGCCTGCGGCACGCTGATGGTCAGCACGCCAGCGCTGAGATCCGGGTGAACTTCAACCCCCTGCAGTGCGGTGATATCCACGCACTCATTCTGGTGCCAGAGCGTAAACTTCTGCTCCATCCCCTCTTTGAAACCGAGTTTTTTGACGGTCTCAGGCGTCAGACAGACTTTGGAATCTTTGCTGTCATTTTCTGCGGCATAAACGGCAATATCCTGCTCTTCAAGTTCATTCTGATTAATTTTAATTTTGAACGTATAGTTGCCGGGCATAATATAGCCGCGCTTGGAAAACTGGCTTAAATCAATATTGGCTTTATCTTTTACATCCAGTACATCGGTATTAAACTGTATATCGTCAGCCGCCATTGCAGAACTGTGGCAGTAAGAATAGATGCAGATAGCAATGAATGACAATTTAGCCAACTTTGCTCCGGAAATACTCTTTGTATATGTCTTAGCCATACCCACCACACTCACTACCTTTGAGGAAAGAAATGAAATAACTGCCGAATTAAAAAAGAAGATTTAAGGTATGAACTTAAAAATATTCGATTCGATAACGAATAATGGCGCTGTAATCACCCACCACTAAATCACGCATGTCATTTTTGAGTTTAATTTGATAATCCAGTCGATTATCTTCCACCGACTCCTGCTGCCATGACACGGCCTGGCCGGGGTGAATAATGGTTCCGTTACGATCGCGTAATTCCAGGGCCACACCGCTGGCATTACCATTCACTCTGAACATGCCTGTATCTTCATCGCCTTCAAAGATAATGTTGATATATTGCCAGGCCGCAGGCTCTTCAAAAGAATCGAGAGAGCAGTGAGTTAATTGAATGGAGAAATCCATTGGCTCTCCTTCACCTGACCGTTTGATGTGAGTCCGCGTGTCGCTCGGCATCGCTATAGACTGATAACCATCTCCGGTATCAATATCGCAGGCGCTGGAAATAATGGCCCCGTTCATACTGACTCGGCCGGTTAATGCCGGATCAAACTCCGCTGCGGATGCAACGGTTTGATAAGAAGCCTGTGCCGCGAAAGCCATCGCTGTAAATAAAAACGTCTGGATAGAGCGCGTTAATTTACTCATGATTTCCGATTCTGATTATTGAGAAACAACGCCTGCGCAAGCAGGCGCTTTCCAACCCGACTGCGTGGTGATTACTGATAAGCGAGGGTGAAATCGGCGATAGCGGTGAAATCACCAGGTACAGTTGCAGATGCACCGTCGCCCTGCAGGTAAGCGGAGAACAGCAGGGTGTTATTACCGTCACCCAGGGTGTGTGCGTCTGATGCTTCGCCCAGTTTGATCTGCGCGCCGTCGCCGTTCGCCAGAATCAGGCTGGCACCTTTAGCCGTACCGGTGATCCCCAGAGAGCCATCAGTGGCGCCTTCTGTGCCGGTAAAGGTGGTCTTTACGCTTTTCAGTGTGGTCGCATCGCAGTTTTCCAGCTTAATTTCGAAATTACGTGGAACAGAGGTACCGGTATTGCCGTTCGCATTCAGCGCAACGTTAGACACATCACCCATGTCCACAGTCTGATCGAGGCTGTCCGGGTTGATTGAGCATGGCGCATCAATAATGGAGCCTGTGAAGGTCACTTTACCGTGACCCTGGTCAGCAGCATTAGCATTGGCCATCAGAGCACCGGTCATCATAGCTACGACAATTGCGACTTTTTTAATGTTCATACACTTAATCTCTAAAATCTAAAAAAAATAACGCATCCCTGTATAGGGGTGCACAGGAGATTCAGATAGGCCGAGTTACATACAAGATGCTGTTTATCAACATGGACCTTTATCATCTGATGGAATAATTTTGCGCCTAGTCACATTATGTAGCAATTAGAATTGAGTCTAAAAATATAATGTAGCTGTTGTGGTGGAGTCCAAATATGGACTAAGCTATATTTGAATAAAATTTTTTGAATCCTAATCTGGATCTCAAAGAGTTCACCACCTTCTGCTAATAACTTATAGAACAAGTCCAGTCTAAGCTAACCCGCAACCGGAGAGAAAATGAAAAACTTAAATAAAAAAAACATCAACTTAGAATTTATTGAAGATGTACTAGTCATATTCAACTCCTACGAAGACTACAGGAACTGGCATCAGGAAAAATTTAAATTTAGCTGGTCTACGCAAAGTGAGATTGATCAGTTGCTTGAAGAGGAGAAGCCAGATAGCTATCCATGTACGCCATTAATACTTGGCCCTTATAGCGGAACGATTTTTTTGAGCACAAGTGGGTTAGAGATAACCAAGAAATCTCTTTGAATTTAGCATACGGCAGATTTTATAGTTTATATTTAGCACTGTATTACTCATAGTTAAAAAAGTTGACAAACCTTTTCCCTTGGCTATGCTTAATATACGTTTTATTTTAAATAATTTATTTTATGCCAAAAATGAATAATATCGGTGTGGAATCAACTAAAACAGATCCTGTTTATCTTAAGAAGTTGATGGATAAACTGGCCCCACATTTACAATATCACAACATAGGAGCCAACACTCGCTTTACATATGCATCAAATCATAATGCCAAATGTTTTTTTTTGAAATCAGGTTTGATGTCAGTTTACAGACAACCTGACGACATTTTGGTTGAGTTGTTTGATGCACCCACGCTCAGAGGAGCAATGATTTTGCCTCCCGGAACTGATTCCAGTTATATATTCAAAGTTCTGGCTCCTTCTGAGATAGCGATTGTAGACAGGGAAGTATTTTTTGAAATGCTTTCTAAGCATAATCTATGGGAACTATTCGCAATGCATCAATTAATGATTAGTAGCCTAGCTATTGAGAGAATATTCAAACTTACTAAACCTACCTCCTATGATATCATTCGACACCAGATCTACGAGTTAATAAATTTATCTAGCGAATTACGCGAAAGCATTGTTGTGGCAGAATATATTCGTGGCAAAACGCGAATGTCGCGGAGTGGAGTGTTACGTATTCTTTCTGATTTAAAAAATGGTGGTTTTATTGTCATAGAAAAGGGTATTCTTAAAGAAGTCCGTAACCTACCACCCAAATATTAACATTCCAAAACTAGTTTTTTCTTTAGCTGTTACAACAGCTGCATATGAAACCGATAATTATCCACATATATGCACTATTGTCTCAAAGAGATATTTTACCGTCAAACATCAATTTGATGAATAGCTATCCACTTCCATTTTTCATAAGTAACATCTTATTATAGATCTGATAATAAGATGTTATCTTTCCATTTCAAAAAAATAAAGAAAACCAGTTTATAGTTGATTATTTTATTGATAAGCAAGTCCATCCCTTGATGGATAACCTAGAACCAGGGCTACCCGAACACGAGTCGAGTTTATCAGTTGGATAGGAATCACTCACAAGGGACAGACAGCATTGTTAAAACAAAGTAAGTTATCTGTACCAGCAGTTATGATTACTTTTGATATTCATGCCCTGAGACGTTTTTCGCCTGTTATTGCAGATTAATAAACCTTCACAAAAATATAATATCCCCCTAAAGTCAGATCCATCAGAAACTTCTATCCACCTATTTCCGCTTTCTGTAATTTCAGGAAAAGCGACCTGCAGCCGGGGTTCTGGCGAAAAACCACAGGATGTAGTGCTTCAAACCCCTACCAACCCCGCTATCCAGGCAAAAAGGATCCGAAATGGATCCTTTTTCGATCGCACTGGAAAACTCTTTGTTTCCGTTTTATGGTATATACCCAGGATACGGAAATAGAGCCGACGAGCCTCCGCGGGTTTTTTTCATGGAATCAGCGGACCTGAGCGGCGAAAATGGCACCAGAATTTCACCAGATTGCGCTACGTAGAAAAAAGCAGGGTTACAGGGGTGTACCAGGCCAGATTTTACGTAGCGCATCCTTTATGCCGGGAGCGTTATGAATCTGCCCGCCTTTCTTCATCACTCCCCTGCCCTGCAGGTTCCAGGCGCAGCAGCGCCGTTCGATTACGGTCGGGCACTCTCCCTGCGCGAAATGGCGCGGCACTACACCGAGATGCCGAAATATCTGCTGGCACCGGAAGTAGCCGGTCTGCTGCATTACCTGCAGGACTGGAGTCAACATGCTTTCATCAATACGCTGTGGAACACCGGCGCACGCCTTAACGAAGCGCTGGCATTAAGAAGAAGGGATTTTCATCTGAATGAGGAGATCCCACATGTGGTCATCCGCACGGCCAAGCAGCGTCGTGCCAGCGGCGGACGACCGCGTAAGGGGAAGAGTGCTAACCGGGTCGTGCCGCTCTCCGATCCGGGTTATGTGGATGAGATACGCCGTCTGTTTGCCAGCACCCGCGAGCGGTTCGAAGAAGACACGATTACCGGAGAACGCCGGGCGATGCCGGTCTGGGGGATTTCCGACCGGACGGTGAGAAACTGGCTCGAGCGCGCGGTCGACGCAGCTGGCCGCGACGGGGTGCGGTTCAGTATTGCGGTAAGTCCGCACACGTTCCGGCACAGTTTTGCGATGCACCTTTTATATGGCCATGTTCATCCGAAGATCCTGCAGGGATTGATGGGGCATGAGAAGTTTGAGAGTACCGAGGTCTACACGAAGATTTTTGCGCTCGATGTGGCCGCCAGCCAGCAGGTCCGGTTCTCACTCGACACCCAGGATGCCCTGCAGCTGTTGCGCACGAAGTCAGGGCTCTAGCTTACAGGACCGGGGAATTCCTTTGTCCCCGCCTGAATGCACCCAGAGCGGTTACTTTCATAATGTGGTGGCTGAGATCATAAGAGCGTCCACTTTCATAACTTCCAGCAACCCTGAACATCGCTACTTCCATAATAAAAGCAGTTGAACGGGTGCGAAGGGATGCAAAGAGAGGCTCTGAAAGGTTCTGTTTTATGAAACTAACCGCTTTCTGAATATAGGTTATGAATATAACCGCTTTATGTTGCCAGCATTATGAAAGTGACCGCCATCACGCAACCGGTAACGTCAGCCTCGGCGAGCGGGAGTGTACGATGAACATGATTTCACGACCTTTTTTGGCTTCGTTGTAGTCCAGATAGCCAATGTTCTTCAGATCCTTCATGGCCCTGCGTATCGTGGCATTCTGATCCTTAACCTGTGACTCCATCGCAAGTCGTTCACGCAGCCGCTTCATTGAAACGTACAACGTCCCTGCTGGCATGCTTTCGAAATAAACGTACAGCGACTGAGCAGATTCTTTACGTGAAAGGGCTGAAAGGACTTTGAGACCCAGCAGAACCTTATGATCGTAGCGATATAGTTCCCAGAGGCTGGGGTCACCCACGATTTCAACCATATTCGTATCCATGTCCAGCTGAGCACGCTGCACCAGGTGGGTCACCAGGCTGCGCTTGCCGTCCTGGCTACGAAAGGACAACGTAACGCTCGAAAGATTAAAGAGCGCTTCACTGAGGCGGTTACGGGCGCGGCCATTGATGTCTGTGGGGCGAAGGCCACACATACGGGCGAACTCAGAGAACGGCAACGTAATCTTTTCCGATGTGTATCCATACTTTGAGAAAGCAGAAATGATGCCAATCCAGGTTTTAAAGTCTGTAGACATCCCGAGCTTGGCGCCCTGAATTTTGATGTTGGTATACCCTTCCTGCCGGGCAACCTCGAGACTGGACAGTTCTTCTGAAGCATCGATCAGGAAATCGCGCTTACCTTTCTCTTTAGGTGATACGGGAGTGAACACGCTCAGACGTAACAGCGCCACCGGCTGCACCGTCTTATTGCTGTTCGGAGTCAGTTCATAACTTTCTCCCGAATCTTTCTTTTTGATCGCGAAAGGGCTTTGCTGCGCGTCAGAACTATCCAT
>NZ_JBYTDV010000002.1:0-89561 GCF_058791735.1 Lelliottia sp. EB106-05-01-XG201 | reverse complement strand
GGCGGCCTGTTCTTATGGCGGCCGGGTGTTGTTTTCTATGGTGCATGCGTTATAATCCTTCACAGGCAACGCGCCTGCTTTTGGACCCCCTGATATCTGACTCTTCCGCCAAGTTGATGACAGATTTCGGGGGGTTTGTGCATTCAGGCTCCGGAAAACTCCGTTACCTGCTCCTGAACGTTTTACTGGATACGTCCTATCCCTGTTCGTTTCCGGAAGTCCGCATTACTCCCGAATAACCATCTTCTGCCACCCGCCTGCTTCACCACAAAGCAGTCAAACGCTAGTTTGAGTTAGGTCACAAAATTAATCTGAATCAACAATCTGTCCCACCACAAGACGATCGCCGAGGATCCGAATATTACCTTCCCGGCAGTTTTTTTTCCAGACGTATGACCAGATTGCCTGTCATTGTATGCGTATTAACTGCGCGAAGGTTATTTAGCCGGCAGCGCTCGCCGCAGTATCTGGCCGACAGGACAGATCGAGGAAGCGCAGGGGAACGGGTGTAAAATAATGGCGGGTACGTCCGAAAGCTGAAAAGCACCCTCTGGCGGGAGAATGCCTCAGCTAAATACTCACTTCGCGAATGTCGCTTTTTGAATGGCGGCCAGCAGTTTTTCAGCTGTCCCCGCTTCCGGGAAAACGGTGATGGTATCCGGGGTTGCGCCAGTGAGAGGCATCACGATGACACCAGGGGTCCCTGTCAGGCCGAGGGATTCTGCCAGCGTGCTGTTTTTTTCCAGTATGGTCGGGTGACTGGCCTCGTTCGTGGCATTAACACCCGCTTTTGTTGCTGCCGCCTGAATATCTCCAGCGGTCAGATTTCCCTCATGATGACCGGTGGCATAGATAGCGTTATGGTAGGTTACATAGGCCCCTGGCCCTTTTTCTTTCCATACCGCCAGGCCCTGATGTGCCGCCTGCAGGGATGCTTCCCAGCGACTGCCAAAGATGGGCCATTCTTTAAAGATATAGCGGACATCCGGCTGAGCTTTCATGACTTTGTTCAGCTCCGGCGCAAACTGACTGCAAAACACGCACTGATAGTCAAAGAACTCGATGACGGCTACCCTGGCACCTTCCGGTCCGGTCGTCGGCGTGTCCGGGTCCTGAAGTAATTCAGTCTGATGTTCCATGACGTTCAGGGCGTATAACTTCTGCTTACGCAGTTGCTGTTGCTCCTGCAGTTTCTGACTGACCGTAACCAGTATTTCTGGGTGGGTCACCAGATACCCGGCGGCAAGTTCCCCGATCCTGGCCTCCTGCTCGGGCGTGAAGACCGGCTGAGGTGCCGAGGCCTGCGCCATGAAATTAAAACTAATGTATGTTGTAACTATTAAAGCGGTCAGTGTCTTCTGTTTCATCTGTGTTATCTTCCTGTCCTGAGATTAGCGTTCTTTCTGGATGGTATGGGTGAGGGTCTGTTCTTCGCGCTCCGGCATTCTGCCGCGCTCATTGTTGTTTGCATGGCGAACCATTTCACGATCTGCACTGGCCAGCTCACTGACGACACGTGATGCCCGTTCACGTTCGCCTGGCGCATTATCCGGCAATGCATTTTCACCACGCACACGTTCCGCCAGTTTCTGTTCATGACCGTCTTCGCGGTCATTATTTCGTACCGTTGCCAGCAGACTGTCATCCGGTGTCAGTGGCTCAGGTTTGACCGGATTCAGGTCTTCCGGTCGCAGCGTCACCACCTCCTCGGCCGGGAGAACGATGCGCTGCGGTTGATTCTCTTCCTGACGGGCCGCCTCCTGCGCACGTATCAGCTCCGCCTGCTTCTGTTCAGCCTGTTGACGTTCATCCTGTCCACTCAGGTCGGACAGCGCGAGTCGCTGCTCATCAGCCTGTCGCACACCCCCGGTCACCTTCAGCAGATGGGCTGACGGTGACTCGGTCCCGGTCTGCCACACCACGCCATCCTTTGGATTCGCTTTCACCGCCTCAAGTGCCGCGTTCAGGTCACTGACCACAAGGGTGTTGCCTGACTGGCTCCGCTGAAGGACAGCCCCGCGTGCCCGGTCAGTCATGACCATACGGGTGTCACCCTGTGTCAGCCGGCCCTCCGGGCTGGACACCAGGGAGACCAGGGCCAGACCCGCACTTTTACCGTTGTTGTCATAGACCGGAAGCGCGAGTGCCGGCTCCGGAAAACGTCGTGTGGCCGGAATGACTTTCGCCGTCAGCGATGCGTCGCCCATCCCCTGATGGCGCACCCAGGCACGACCAATGGCGGTTTTTGTGACCGGCTGACCCATTGCCCAGATAGCTTTCGCCTGTTTACGCTGCGTTTCTGGCTGCAGTGCATCGTGCGCGGTTTTAATATCGCGCTCTGGTGACGTGACCGCTTTCACCCAGTCCGCCTTACCGTCCGTGTAAATCTGCACATGCTCCTTTGCACGGGAGGCCGAAATGTAAAACGCACGACGGGTAGCCAGCGCCTTGCGTCCCTTGTCGGTCCCTTCCAGGGAAATCACATAATCCGTACTGGTCCCCTGCGCCCCGAAACCGGTCACGGCCCAGGCATAATCAAGATGCTGCTGCGCCCGGATCTGAGTCGGGTTGATGGTCACAAGACCGTCCGCACCCCGCAGGCGAATATTTCCCGTCTCGCTGACGCTGTCGACCGTAAAACGCTGGTTAGCGGTCTGGCCCTGCTCACGGTCCGTGGCTGTAAACCGCAGCAGATCGCCCTGCCGGACCTCAATGTTATGACGCTTAAACAGCTGCACGTCGCCGGTTATCAGCTCTTTAGGGGAATACATTCCGATTTTACCCTCTTCATCCCGCACCGTGACCGTGCTCCCCTTACGGTCGACCGCCACAACGTCCTGGTAGCGATCGCCACGTTTTACCACCATGCCCGTCTGCCAGGCGTCCGTTTTGTTAAAGGCATGCCGGGTATGCGTGATTTTGTCGAGGACAGGGACGGTGACCGCTTTCTCACCCAGTTCGCCGCGTTTGGTCAGCTGCGCGTGAATACCGGCATTCACCGCCTGCCGGTCAGCGTTAAGCTGGGTAATGATAAGGGTTCGTGCCCGGGCATCATCCGTGCGCCCTATCCAGTCACTGACAATGTCGTCAACCGGCGAGGCGGTTTCCTGAAATGCCCCCTCCGGCACTGTTGCCTCCGGCTGCCGCCCAACCCGTTCTGCTGGCTGAGCCTCAATGCGTTTTAAAGCCGCATCGATGCGATTATCAATGATGTCGTGAACCGCTCCGCGTAGCTGCACGTCTTTCTGACGCACAATTTCTTTCATAATGGCCACATCCATCGGGCTGCGCTCCTGCATCAGCTTAAAGGGCGCGCCAGAATCCACCGCTTCGAACTGGTCAATATCCCCCATCGAGACCGCACGCCCGCCGCCGGTTGCGATGGCCTGAAACAGAGCGGCGGTGTCCTGGTTGCCGGCCATCGACGATTCGTCAATCAGGAAGACCTGGCCTTTGTAGTCCGGTTTTTCACCGGCAGCGGTGGCCTGGTCATGCTCCACAATAAAGGACTTGATGGTCTGCGCCGTCACACCCACCTCGCTCATCTCTTTCACGGCCTGATGCGTTGGCGCCAGACCCGTCAGGGTGGGGCGGGCATCGGGCGGCAGCGTCCCGAGCGCGGCCACGACCGCTTTCACCTGCGTGGTTTTCCCCACACCGGCATAACCCTGAATACCGGTAAACTGGTCGGTACTTCCCAGAACCAGCGACGTCGCCGATTTTTGTCCTGCGGTCAGACCGTTGAAAACGTCTTCTGGCACCTTATCAAGCAACGGAACCTGTGTGTTTTTACCCTCGTCAACAGTGCGCAGAATGGCTTTTTCCATTTCCCAGGTCGCACGGGCGACCAGTTTTGGCTCCCCCCCTGCGGAAACCCGCATCAGCTCCCCGCTTTTCACCATCGTGCTAATTTCATGGCCGATATCATCAAAGTCGGGATGGTACTTCTGTGCCTCGTCAGCCAGCGTCAGTTCACTGAACACCACGCTGCGCTGGTCGTTTACAGCACGCCACACGGCCAGCCCGGCGTCGGTACGTACACTGTCATGAAGCTGGTTGACCGCCTCGCTCACCTCTTCCCTGCCACTTAGGGTGCGAACCAGATTCACGGGAGAGGCATTTGTTTTCATGCGCAGCAGCCGGGTTTCTGCCTTATCCTGGACTTCGGCGGTAAAGATTTCGGCACGATGGCCACTTTGTGCCAGCGAGTTCATGGTCTGAGAGGAGATATCCCGGCTGTTAAGTGCGGCCAGGACCACCCCAGTGTCGTTATCTCGCCCCCCCGGCGCACTGACCCAGGCGTGCGAGACATACAGGGGCTGGTCTTTTGGCAACGTCAGGATGTCATCCCCCCGCTTCACCTCAATCCCTTTTTCACTGATGCCGGTGACTTCCAGGCGATCTTTGGCTTTCAGGCTGTGTTCACGGTCGCCCGCCACGGCCAGCAGTTTTTCGCCGGTGGCCACGCTGAGCGTTTCACGGCTGAACAGTCGCCAGTCGGCGCTGACATCCCCGATTTTCATGCGGGTCAGCACACCATCCCCGTCAATGAGCGAGAGCACTCTGGTGTCCTCATGCACCCGGTCAATCACGTATGACTGGCGCGTTCTGGCATCACTGCGATCCTCAAGCACCATGCCGGGCCGGTACGAGCCGGGCATCCGGCGGGTTTTACTGTCGAGCCAGACCGGCTGACGTGCCTCGATGTCCACACCGTCCCGCCCCAGCTGGCCAGCATTCTGTAGCGCATCACGGATAAGCCCGGTCAGATGGGTCTGTTCGCGCTTACCGACCACCACGGCGGTGACATTTTCGGCGCCGCCACTCAGCTCCGCAAAGCGGTTCGCCAGCGCCTCATAGCGATCGCGTTTGTTGGCGATACTGACCACGTCAGCCTCAAGCCCCGGCGTCGGTTCAGTGCGGCGTGAACGGACCACACCGGCTGACTCCAGTACCGACATGGCATTGCCGTTCGCCTGACGACCGGCACTGTCCAGAAAGACCAGCTGCGCATCCTGCGCGCGCGCTTCGCCCAGCAGGACCAGCGTCTCCTTAAGCCCCAGCCGCTCTGCCCCCTCAATAATCAGCGTACTCTGGGGCTTCAGATGAAAATCCCCGCTCAACACATGCTGGCGACTGATAATACGCTCACGCAGGTCATCGGATTTTCCCAGCGAAATAGCACGTTCGGCAGAGCTGGCCAGCACTCTGACGTCACGCCCTTGCGCAGCTGATATTCCGGTCAATTGTGTCGTCAGATCGCGAATACCGGCCACGCCTGACGGGGCATTCATCAGCACCAGTGGCGAGGTCTCCACCACTGCCAGGGCGGGAGGGGCATACTGTTCCGGCCGGCTGAAAGCCACAACCGGTGTGGCTTTGAGATGTTCCTGGCTGAGTGCCTGAATGCAGAGTTCATCCAGCAGATGAATACGGGATGTGAACACCCCTTTTTCGCTGTCCAGGGGGACTATCATGCCGTCTTTCAGCGCCGTATCGATGGCCACGCGGATATCCTTAATCTCAGGTAGATGTTCGCTCAGTTCAGCGGTCGTCAGCATCAGCTCCCCAAAGGTAAAGCGGGTTTTACCGTCACTGAGTTGCGAGATGGCCAGCCGCATCGCCTCAGCCAGATCGGGCTGCGGTATCTCAGCATGAAGGGGCTGTATCTGGGGGGACGTTCTGCTGACAGGCATTTTTTCGGCATCAGCCCGTCCCGGCTGACTCAGGGTGTCAGTCTGACGTGATTCAGGCTGACGTGAGGCTCTGTCCCGCGCTGCCGGCTGCACAGGTGATTCAGGCCCTTTTTCCGGTCGTGGTGTCTGCCCTGACGGCGTCATTGCACCCGGTTCTGCACGGCCGGGAGTGTCCAGTAAACCCCGTTCCTGCTGTGGCGGTGTGCCACGTGCTGCGGCTTCGCGCGGGACCACGCTTTCCTGATAGGCTTTCAGGTCGAATCCCTTCTCTTTCATCTGCCCGAGCCACCGATCCATCAGACGAAGTCGTGACGGATCGACTTTCGCCTGACGGGTATCCTTTGCCGCCACGTCACGACTGCGCAACGTGGCCTCCGCCCCGACAGCCCCCTGAATTTCACGGCCGCGGGAGGAATATTCATCCCGGACGTCCTCCGGTACCCCCTTGATTTCCCACATGCCATGTTTCCCGACTTCCTCCACGTCATGGCCCAGCGCCTCCACGCGCTGGCGCAATGCGCTCCGATAGATTTTCCCGAGAGTGACCTGCATTTTCATGACCGTTTCGATAAAGCCGGCATCGTGGATGTAGTCCGTGGCCAGCGCTTTCCACTTCCCGCCCTGCTCAGTCATATTGGCAATCAGCAGGTGCGTGTGCAGCTGAGGGTCCAGGTTGCGCGAAGTGTCGTGAGTGAACGCAGCGGCCACCATTTTGCCGGTGTGAACAATAGAGGTGACACCGTCTTTCGTGTCACGCGCAGAAATCAGCTTCTCAACGTAGCCCGCCGCCACACGAACAGCGTGGTTGTGGGCCTCCACCATCTCTTTATCGCCACCAATCAGGCCCAGGATGGACACGCTTTTAGGTGCTGAGAAAGTCAGGTCATGGCCGGGACGGTGAACGTGGTTGCCGTTAATCTCCTTGCCCAGACGGGAACCGTCAGGCAGACGCCCCTCGAGCACGGACGTAAGGTCATCTCCCCGGACATTGCCCTCGAGGCCGAGGTCTTTCGCCCCCTCACCCAGCCAGAGACTTTGTAAATTGCCGAGGAAATAGTAGTTGTCGGAATTGCTGTAGTAGCCGGCAGCGGTGCCGGCTGAGGCGATGGGGGCGACTGACATCATAGTTCAGGCTCTCTTTCTTCATAGTATTGGTCGTAGTCGCTGTACCCAGGGTCTTCCGGGTCACGGTGACGTAAAATGTTTTCTTCATCCTGTGCCAGTCGGCGGTTGACCTTATGGTCTTCTGCAGGCCTCTCATCAGGGGCCGTTTTACCCGCTGTGGTGACAGCCAGCCCCCCATCAGCTCGCTCTGTTACGTGCATGTCCAGATTCATTGACTCGCCACCTGCTTGCGTATCGTCTTCCGTTGCATTTGCGCTACCCGCGCCGGTCGTCAGACGCCGCTGCAACATATCCAGTGCCCCGGAAGGGGGCTGTGCGACTGGGGTCATGCGACTCTGGAGTTTTTCCAGTGCTGAGGACACTGGCTCTCTGCTCGTGACAGAAGGAGCAGGGATTTCAGGCACAGGCCGGGAAATGTGAAGCGGGACGACATTACTTTTCTCTGGCACAGTGACAGGGGCTGTCACCGAACTGTGCCTCTGTGGCATCGAAGGTGGCGCGGTGGTAATGGGAGACGGTGTCACTGCCGGCGTGGTGTGCAAGGGTATCAATGGTTCTGGGATGATGGGAGCGGCCGACGCAGCTTGAGGCGCAGTAGAGATGCTGGCCGTCGCTGAAGACGCCGAAACTGAGGACGAACTGTCCAGATCGCTGCCCTTTTCCAGCCATTCATCACCTGTCGGGAAGGCGACACCGGCGACACTCGCGGCCCGTTCATTGTCCTGAATCACCTTTTCAAGCTCCGGACTCAGGGCATCCCGGATGTTGCGCTCTATCAGGCCAGGATGATGTTTTTTCTGCTCACGGTATTTCAGCTTCAGGCGAACAACCGGATACTCGCCTGGCAGGCGGACATAGAAACTCAGGTTGGGCAGGCGCATCACCTGCTCGTAATCGACAATCGGGTTGTTGACCTCATCTTTCCCGAGTGACACACCGTCTCGCACCTGGTCAAGACCGTAGCTGTTTTGCTCGCGGATTTTTCGCTTACGCTGGTTGCCCAGTTCTTCTTCCACCACTTTGGCCATCTCCGCACTCGGAGAACGCCCGTACATACGGGTGTTCATCAGGTCGAAGATGCTTTTGGCCAGTTCACGTCCGTAAACGTGGACCAGTTGCGCCATGTTCTGCATACCGAGCACAAAACACCCGCCGAACTTACGCGCTTCAGCCAGGGTCTCCGCCAGTTCAGGGATACGCTGCAGGCTGGGGGTTTCATCGATGATGAACCAGACCCGGCGGTCGCTGTTTTCTCCCATGCTCTGCAACATCATGGTGGCCAGCGACACCCAGAGCGAAATCAGCGGTCGCACACTTTTGCGATGTCTGGCCTGTGTGGAGATAAAGAGCCAGCTGTTGTCGTGCTCCTCCTTCGTCATCCATTCCCGGATAGTAAACGGCGGTTTGACACCATTATCCAGTCCCTGCAGGTAGCGAAGCGACTTGGCATAGTTCGTCACCACGGAACGAATTGAGATCGCCGTCTTCTCTATTTTCTCTTCAACCAGGTTGGCCGACGGGGTGTTGGCCAGATAGCCGCGCAGACTTCTCATGTCCAGCGACAGCAGGGTTCTGAGGAATTTCTCTATGCTCCTGTCCGGGTCAACCGACATGCGAATAGCCAGGTCGGCGAAGATGGTACGCGAGCTTGATACCCAGAACGGATCTGACTCACCTTCAACCGGGATCAGACTGGCCGACATATTGTCGTAGTCGACCGCATCCACGCATTCTCCCCACAGATGCCAGTTGGCACAGCGCTCGTCATGGGCATTCAGGATAAAATCGGTGGCGGGGTTATAGTGGGTTTCAGTGAAGGTACAGCCGGAATCGTAGATGATGGCCCGGTCGCCACGCTTACGGATGTAATCCAGCAACCAGCGGATCAGCGTCGACTTACCGACGCCGATTGTACCGTGCATCAGAAAGTTCATGACTTCAGCCATCCTGACCATGTGCAGGTCACCCACTCGCAAATCGGACAGTTCGCCGTTCTTGCGCAGCAGCTGGTTCACTTCAGCTGGCTTGTCTGTCAGCAACATGCCGGAAAGGTACTCATCCTCGCTCTCCCGACGTCCTATGCCCACAATGTACCAGGTCACGGCGAGAAACACGGCCAGACACGCTGCCCCACTTATCAGCGCAGCCCACTGCAACTCACTCAGGAGCTGTTCGCTCATTGCAATCATGTAGGGGTCTTTGAATACCTGGGCCAGCGTCATTTTGAGCAGCATCGGTGTCCCCGTTGGGGCGTACCAGTAGTGAACGTCGTAAATTTTTGGCGCACTGCCCGGCATCAAATCAATAAAGCTGTTGTTCATCCAGGCAAACCACCACAGAGAGCCGTTATCCAGCGTCTCCTGCGGTATGCGCCAGAAAAAAATGACCGTTGCCAGCACCCCAAACAGAATGAAAATCCAGTAACTAATCCAGTTATTCACCTGAAGGAACATGCGCCAGCGGTAGGCGGTCATCTGCCCGCCCTGAGTAAGATTTTTGCCTGCGAAGCTCATAGAATATGTCCGGCAGTCATCGCATCACCGGGACGGTAACGTGACTGATTGAGAGGTTAAGATTGAATACCCGGCGCTCGCCGCAGACATGGCTGCGCTGGCGCAGCCATGCGAGGAAGCGAAATATCACGGGACTGACTGAAAGCACTGACGCACCCGGTTTAATACAGGCAGGTCGTTAACAGGTTAAAACAGAAAGAAGGGCTGTGACGGGCGCCACAGCCGCAGGTGATTACATAATGCCGGTAATGGATTTGGCCAGTTGCGCCTCCAGCACAGGCTTCGCCTCTTCGAACTTGAGGTTGACCTTGTTCGCATTAGAGACCACGCGGGTCTGGTATTTGGCACGGTTGCCCTGCTCAGTGCTGGTCTGAACCTTGACGCCTGATGTGCCCTGCTTCAGAGCGGCAATATTGTCAGTCGTAACAGTCGCTTTGCTGCGCTCAGAAATCTGCAGATCGGTCACCATCGTGAAATTCACGTCTTCAACCATCGAATCAGCCGCCAAACCAATCAGGCCACTCGCCAGACCAACACCGAGAGTCGCACCCGCTGACGCTGAGTTGTAGGCGGTAATACCCGCGCCCAGTGCTGCACCTGTGGCAGCCCCTTCATATCCGGTGCTGAGGAATCCCTGAGAGGCACGTAAATCCATTTTTTCAGCTTTCAGGACGTTAGCCTGAACCCAGTAGTACGCATCTTCCGGGGAGTGAGTGACACGATAGCCTTTAGCCGACAGCGCATTTGAAATCTGCGTTTCGAGTCCTGACATATCCTGATCTGAAGTATTGCGCACCTGGAGGTATACGGTTTTCTCCGACGACGGCTCCAGCCAGACGGTCTGACTCATCTGTGTTTTGACATCAAGATTACGTTTCTTCACGGCTGTCGACATTGCGCCGCAACCTGAGAGAGCAAGAGTAGAAGCCACTAAGCCAACAACGGCATATTGTTTTGTTTTCATGATATTTCCTGTGCATAAAAAAGTCCTGTTAACGGCGTCGCGCTAACAGGACTGGTATTGGATGATTTGAAGGGTATTAAATGAAAGTGAAGTTAGGATAAAAGTCAGGCAGCAAAAAGGGGCTGAAAGCCCCTTTCTTAGTAACCCCGATTCGGGTCGTAGGTATTAGATGGTTCGTTAAAGTTGGTTCCCCAACTATTCCCATGTATATCAAGTCCAGACATTCCGCCAATCATCGGTATTCCAGAAGATGGGTTAATATCTACTCCATGACTGAAATCAGGGTTGGCAAAGTCATTAGAGGCATTTGCCAGAGGTATAACCGATGCACTTACATCAGCTCCAGAACATGAATTCAAAGAAAATTCTTTAAGTGGATATGAGCCATTACTGGAAATACTAATGTACTGTTTCACTTCGTTTTCAGACAACCGATGTGCTCTCCCACCCTTGATTCTGTAGAGCACGCCGGTATCTTTCTCTTTTACAAAATTATTCTTAGTAGCTGCGATTCTAAACGCAAAAAATAATGCTGTAACCGAATGAATACCTACGCCAGTTATAAGTGCCGTCTCAGCATCTTTGCCCACGAAAAATGCAAGGAAAAGAAGTGCGCTCGAAAGAATACCATTGAATAACAGCACTACTTTTATACTTATTTCAGTCCTTTTTTTTATCAATTGTACAAAGCAAGCGAGATACAGGAACGTTGCAAAAAATGAAAGCATAGCGCCTTTTAACCAAAACCCATCATGAACAACATGCTGCATGTAAAGGACATATAGCACATAGAAAAACGTTGGCAGCCAACAAAAATATGGACTCGCTTTAGTATTCATCTGTCATCAACCTCCCGCTTTCTTCCTTAGTTCATTAAGCCTGTTATTTATCTCATCTTGATGAAGGTCATTAAACGGATTTAACTTACTTGACTGATCAAGTTCTGCTTCTGCCCGACCACGCTGGAATTTCCCTTGCGCGCTTGAATCTTCTCCTTTAAGAATATCACTGGATGCCTGAACAGTGGATTGTTTTTTCCCAATTTCACTAGCAGATTCATTGATATTACGCTCATTTTCAGATCTTTGTTCCGCAGCCCGACGCTGTATCTCATTTTGTGGACCAAAATTCTGACCTGATTGCTGCTGCAGTTTTTCCTGATTTTCCTTATGAGCGTTTTGCATTTCATTGCCTGAAACACGCCCCCCCAGAACTCCACCGGCTGACTCGCTCAGATTATTACCCACTTCATTTCCACCCCTTTCCGCCCCAGAGACGTGATTGTTACTACGATGGCTGGAATTCACTTGCGGATATTGTCCCGAATAGTCATCAGCACTATTTACCTGATGGTTTTCGCGATGACCACCATCACTAACACGGGAGGCTCCTGATACCTGGCCAGCGTCACTAACTCGAGAAGCTCCCGATACTTGAGATGTCCCAGAAGTCCCTTCCAGCAGGTTACCTTCACCAGTAACAGTCTCACTATCATGGTGGCCAGTTGGTGCGCCACGTTGTATTCCGTCAACCGTAGACTGACGATTTCCCTGATATGTCCCTCCGGATTGAATTTCATAAGGCGATCCGGATGAACTCACATCGGAAGAGCCAGAACCGGTAGGGCGATTTACGTCCATGTCCTGTTCCCGTGAAACTGTTGATGGCTGGACAATATGCTTGCCGCTAAAAGCTTCGTGTTCGGCTCCACTTGATAAATCAGAACGGCCTTGCTGATAGTCACCCGTAATTTCTGGTTTCAGGCGTTCGTTCACAAACTCCATTGCAGCTTCACGGGCACTAGGCGCGCTGGTTAACATTGCCTGAGCTTTATCACCGTACTTGTTGCCCGCCCAGTCAACAAACTCCTGCGTATAGTTGGTATCGAGGCTTGCGCTTTCATTCTGCGCCAGCGTCGCCATACGGCTAAATTCGTTGCTGTTCGTTGAGCTGGTTGTGTACTGATGATACTGACTTTGGGCATCATTCAGGGTCGCCGCAAACTGCTGCACGTTGCTGGTTGCTGCATTCTCTGTATGGTTTGAACCATCCGTCACACGACTGCTGGTAACCATATCCATCCCCTGACGGAAATCATTAACTGCCTGACTGTTCTTATCGTGCCGCATGTCCTGGGTATGTGAATCAGAATTCTGAGTACCGCGCGAGCTTCCTGTCGAATGACGAAGATCGGTGGCCAGACTGCCTTCCGCCCCTGCTTTAACCACGCCGAGATTAATGCCCACTCCCCCAGTAGTCTTGACACCTGCACTCATCGAGCCCTGATTACTGATGTCCATTAAGGAGTTATAAGCCTCCTGCGTAGAGATATTATTTGCTTTCGCATAACTCTCCGCTGCCGACATCATCATGCTGGCGCCGCGCGTCGCGTTGGTGGCCTGGCTATTTTCACTCCCCTTGCTCAGGCTGTCGCTGGTACCCGTCTGATTAGAGAGTTGCGAGAGCTGTGACCAGCCGCTCGTCACACTGTGGTTGTATCCATCCAGAGCCGTCTGCGCCTGTACCTGCGACTGACGTGCAGATTCCTGGAATCCACTACTGGCCAGCTGGCTGAGCTTCATGTTCACCGGCAAATTCGACATCGCACCGGAGCCGTCGATGACGGTGTGGCCACCGGCTGTCTGGGTCTGTGTCGAACCGTTATCCGCCTGCCATGTCTGCTGCCCCTGGCGTTGCACAAGATTGCTGTCCATTTTGTTCTGACTGAGGTTGTCCATCGACATGTTATTGAACGACCAGTTGCCGTCTGCGGTTGTCGCGGAAACACCGGCCGAGGTAAATGCCGCCGAACTGAGTACACTGCCGGCAACCTGAGAGCCGATCGCGGATGCCCCTTTGGTGAGATAGAAAGACAATACCGGTATCGACAGCGCCAGATATCCGGCAAGGTTGGCCACATCAGAATGCTGTAGTGCGACGATGTTTTTATTTGCGAGTACCAGTGGTGTGCCCCCTGTCTGGGACAGCAGCCAGTAGTTTGAGGCATAGTTCAGAATGGCAAACATAATCGGCCACATCTGGAAATAGATGAATCCCCCAATGTAGATCTTCAGGGTATTCAGCCCAAACATACTGTGGTTTGAAGCCGCAAGTGCAATCATCAGCGGGAACAAACACACCAAAATCAGCATCAGCAGCGACTGCGCAAACGGCAGTGTCCGGGTGGCCAGTTCATTACCTGCCGCCCAGCTGAGTCGCTGTTTGGTCGCAGCATTTTCCGTGGCGAGGTTCAGCAGGTTAGCGGTATCTGAAGAACGCGCGGCAAAACCTTTAATGCCCTGACGCACCGCGCTGTTGGTGATGTTGTTCTTCATGATCTGCGCAGCCGTCATCCCCCCGGCATAGAAGTAACCATAACTCTCGCCCATGGCACTGGACAGGAGACTGGCTCCGTTCAGCTTGTTGCCGAACACCTTACGGGTCAGCCAGGTAAAAGTGGCGCTACCAGGGCTGGCATCCGTTGTCGCCAGCGTTTTTATTTCTGTTGCCGCCTGCTGGCACGTCAGAAACTGACGTGAAGTTGAGGTCATTTTAAAAATGCCCCGGAGTGGACTCGGGTTGCTGGTGATCAACGTCAGCGGGTCAGTGGAATTGAGCAACTGGTTAATGGTGTACTTGCCATTCAGCAGAATGTCGCCAATAACGCAGTTTTCAACGTAGTCCGGTAGCATCTGTGCCAGCTCCGGGTTCTGCGTGGTGAAGTCGCTCGTCTCCGCCACAATCTGTGAACCGAAAAGCATTCCGGTTTTGCTGTAGGTCACCGAGTCTGGCCGCGCCATGAGAGAGTCGTACAGCGACGTCATTTTGTACCCGATACTGGTCGTGAGTGACGCGATCGCCGCCAGCCCCACCGGAACATTATCCGTTTTCCAGACTGCAGCAGGGTCGGAGATATCGATCACCTGCACGGAACGTTTTGGCACCACGAGGATAGTAGTGACCAGCATGAAAATGGCCAGCCACTGCACAAACACCATCGGGTTGCGTTGTTTAATGAAGGTCAGCACGACGGCCAGCACTGCAAAGGTGCCAGCCATACGCATCAACGTGCTGAACGAATTTGAACCGATGAGGGTGACAACGGCGTCCAGCGCCGTTTTCCACATCCCTCCACCATAGATTGTGTAGATCTCAAGCATCAGCGATCACTCCAGTGGTAGTTGCTCTGATACGAGCCTGAAACGATGGTGGATACCTGCTGTTGCAGGTACTGCATATTGCGGTCAATCCCGTCGAGTGCATTTTGGTCCGCTGCCGACTGCAGCTTCATGTCAGCCAGCAGCCCCTGCGCATGAATGACGTTATCACGCAGTTTGGCGGCCGCTTCTTCAGGAAAATTTTTGCCGGCGAGAGACAGACTGGCCTGCTTAACCAGCTCCTGCAGATACTGAATCATCAGGTCCTGGGCAATAAAGTCCGCCACCTGCAGCAGGTAGGTCGCGCTCATCCCCATGCTCTGGGCATTGGTCAGATACTTCAGTACCGGTACGGATGTTGTGTTCACAAATCCTTTTTCCTGATCGGTCAGCGCCTTGTCATCAACCAGCTTGTTCTGCATCGAAAGCATCAGGTTCTTAACGAGCGTGACCAGACCATTCGACTCGGTGATAGTCAGGTCTTTAACGGTCGGTCCCAGGCACAGCGTCGCCTCGTCGCAGCCGTATACCTTCGCCGTTCCGCCCCGCATCAGCACCTTGATCAGGTCCCGGTTGTCGACCAGCGGCGTCAGAATGGTGACGTCACCTGACTTGTTGAAGATAATGGAGCCCACGGTACTCATCACTAGCTCTTTCAGTGCACGATCATTTGCTAGCAGTCCGTTCTTACTGAGCGTGTCCCAGATAAGGTTTTTGTTCTTCAGCACCTGATCTTTCTGGTCATCGCTTGCTTTGTTGGTGACCGTGTCGCTCTTGCCCCCTACGGTGCAGCCCTGCCGGGATGCCGCCCAGTCCGCAAACATGTTGGTTTCACCGGCAATGTCCTGACAGATTTTCTGCTGTGACACCTGAGTCACGGGCCACAACCCGCCGATAATGCCTTGAGCCGCCTGACACGAACTCATGTTCATGCTGTTCACGTCACTGGCCAGCTTCTGCAGGAAGTCTTTTGCCTGTTTCAGCTCAGGGACCATCGTCTGCAGGGCAAGGTCAAAGGCATAGCCGGCGGCGTTGCTCATGATTTGCTTCACAAAGCGCTGAATTTCCTCACCGCTGATCATGCTGAATGCCCCCAGATAGGAGTCGATTCCACCGCATCCGGCATTCAGTGAAGGAAGCTGCATCGAGATCAGCTGAACATTTTTGACGGGATTACGCAGATATACCGACCCACCTGAGAAGTAGCCGGCCGCCTGTCCCTGCCAGGCCTGCGCCTGGGAAACGTTGCCGCTGTATCCGAGGCTGCCGAAGAAACCGTTCAGGTCACCATTCACATCGGCCTGAGCAGGCAGTGCGGCCAGCCCCGCCAGGAAAATACCGGCGGCAGTTATCAGTGACTTAACCATGCCGGACCTCCACGTCCTGTGTTTTCTGTAGTGATATACGCAACGCGTAGTGGCCAGTGGCAGAAACAATAAATCCGCCGCTCAATGAGATCAGAAGCAACACGGGGAAGTCCTGCAGGTATGTCGTCAGTTCTGGACGTGAAAGCGCCCTGACGATTCGTGAAGCGAGCGTGCCGTAGAAAGCCGCTGACACCAGTAACGTCACGCTAAACAGCAGCCACACGCGCTCGGTACGCGACAACGCATACGTATATGTAGTCATTTTGTAGTCCGGTTGTATTACTGAAGAGTGACCTGCGTGCTGGCAGGCATTGGTGGCAGTGTTTTCGGATCGATATTATCCATGTCTGCCTGAATCAGGCTGGCCCAGCGACTCTCGAGCGTCGCAATCTCCATTACCCCCTGCGTAAGCGGGTACGCTTTCAGGGTGTTGACGTTCACAACAAATGCCGTCGGTGTGGCTATCGGCAAACCGTTACCAAAGAAGGTGACAATCTCATCAGCAATCGGCGCGGCCGGGTCAATCTTGCGCGGAACCAGCGGGTGGGGATAAGACACATCGCCGCCCCCGTCCAGGGTGTAGGGATAAACACGAATATTGTGCTGATCGGCCCAGCCTTTGAGCAGCGGATCGAACTTCGCGCTGTACTCACAGTGTGCCTGCATAAACAGCACTACTGCATAATCCTTCATATCAGCCCGACGACCGTCCGGCAGCTGCATCAGGCTGGGAGGGGGAGCTACCGGAGTGGCAACCTGCGTCAGTGAGGAGACAGTGCCGGTTTTAGTGGCTTCCAGTGCCAGCAGTTCTTCTCGGACACCGGCACTGGCCATCACGGGGAGCAGACATAGCAAAGCGGTTAATGCGGTTTTACATTTCATGACTGACAACCCCGCTGCGTTTTGCGCGACGTTCCCGCAAAGCAAGAATACCGGCACGAATAACCATCACACCCGCGACAGCCCAGAGGGTATAGCTCAGCCACACCAGGCCAGTCTGTGTCCCGCTGACAGACACCGTCATCAGCTCGCTCAATACGAGTGCGATCGTGCCCCAGAAAATAAGTCCTGCGAGAAAATTAGTGTTCATTCTGTTTTTCCTTTTCAAGCACAGCAAGTCCCGGAGGCGTTGTAGTGCCACGTTGATTCAGGTGAGCGAGGAAGCCTGTCAACGCGCCAAGCAGCACGGCCATCACCCAGAAATTGAACAGAACGGCATCCGTTGTCCGTGTCCAGAGGGAGCTATCAACAAGTTCTAAATGACAGTTGGATAAAACCGGCACGTTATACGGGAGCGGGGTAACGTCTTCTTCAGATCTGGATATCTGGGGTTGCAAAGGCGGGGCGTTATGTTCGATGCACTGCATCACTTTCCCGGCTGGAGCGCCATCAGTCAGACGTCGTGCCTCATTCAGAAACTGCTGCGACAGCGAATCATCCAGCGCGATAACCACTACCAGGGAATACAGCATCAGGGCAGGACCAAGAACTAAAGAATATGAGGCCAGACGCACCATATTTCGGATATAACGAAACAGTCGGATATTCATGAGTAAACCTTAAGAGTTGGGTTTGAAGCCGGTGGCCACGTTCAGGAATCGCTTCGCCAGGTCATCCTGGGTCATGAAGCCGTAGGACAGCGCGCGGTAGTTCTGGCTTTTCGGGTCAACCAGGAACAGTGCCGGGTAGTGCGTAATATTCATCGATCGGGACTGACCGGTATCAGGACGGCTTTGCGGCAGTGTGGCGGCCACCTGCCCGTCTACCGAGACGGGGATAAGTGGTATACCGTTGGTTTTGGCAAAGTCGGCCACCACACCCGCCATCTGCACATCAATCGGATCGCTGCCACGGTAGAAGTAGAACAGTCCGTACTGCTGAGAGAGTTGGGCTACCGCGCTTTGCTGCGTCTGCTGATCACGCGTCTGCACAAACGGCGCCATACTGTTGTAGTGCGGATATTCCAGGTTGTAGTCGAGGTCCGGGTGGCTTAGCTGCGCGGCCGCGAAGGACTGACTGAACATCGAGCCCCTGTCGGTCCAGAACTTTTGCCAGCGCAGGAATGTTGCCGTGTTTTCACGCGTCGGATACAGGATGGCGCGGTTAAGCGCCTCCATCGTGTATCCCTTCAGAACCTTTGCCTGCTCAAGCGCGGACATTTTACTAAGATCAGGAATAGTCTGCGGGGGTGCAGGTGGCTGCGGCTTCGTTTTGTGCTCAGGCGGTGTCTTCGGTTCGTTGTACCAGGACCAGCCAGTGAACGGGTCTGTGGGGGTAATGATCTCCTCCGCGAGGGCCTGCAGACTGGCAGCGGTCATCAACAGACCGCATAACAGTCTTTTCATTTATTGCCTCCCTGCTGATTCACCTGGGCAGCAATACGGTCTTTGATGAGCTTCACCTGAGCAGCGGTATCGGGGATTTTCTGATTCTTCATCAGATCGTCGTAGAAATCCGCGAAGTTGATTTTGTCGAAGTCGATACTCTGCAGTTCCGCCACAGTAATTCCACGGCAGTTTGGACTGTCACCGCTGCCGAACTTCACCCCCAGCTGGTCGCGACGGCCCTGCTCCTGAATGATGCGTGCGAGCTTTCCGTCAAAGACGCAGTAAACCTGGCTTTTCTGGATGCACGCCCCGAGCACTTGTTTGTCACAGCGTTCACCGATCGTCACCGTGATTTTTTTCGCCTTAGCCTTACCGATGGCCATTTCGTCAGAGTTGCAGGCAGCCAGACCAGAATCCTGCCCCCATCCCGAATCCTTGCAACAGTTAGAGAATCCCGCGAACGCCTTTCGACAACTCATTGCCTTGCCGGTGAAGGCTTTTATATCAATCTGGCTTTGATCTTCTTTAACGTCATCAGCTGCAGAGGCCAGTCCGGCAAGTTTGGCCACCGCCACATCGAAACCGCTGTTGCCGGCTCCATTGGTCGCATCACAGTCACCGGTTTTACAGATGTAATCCCCACCACACACCAGACCACCTGACTGATAAGTGGTCTGGCACTGATATGTGTAGTTCATGTGCGTACACTGACCGTCCGTCGTCTCCACGCATTTAGATGCTGAAGCCGTGCACTTCGGATTTGTCATCAGCGTTCCGCAGTTACCGGTCGAGCTGGAGGGCACCACATAGTTATCGGTGTATTGCCAGCAGTCGCTGTGCACCTGATAGCTCTGGCCATTGCTGACAACCGTTTTGTCACCGCCAGGGGTGGTGCAGGTAGAGGTTGTTTTTTTGGCTTTGGACATGTCCAGGCCACAGGAGGTTGTCCAGGTGACTTCAGGGACAAACGTCGTCTCAACCGCGTTCATCACCACAACCAATGTGAGGCTTGAAGCTCCGGATTTAAAATCAGCAATCTGCTCACGGGCATGTTTCTCACAGCGATCTTTGTTACCGCTGGTACACCCGGTGCTGGTATAGGTCCCGACGGGCATCGCTGTCCCTTCCATCAACTGATAACCTGGCGCGCCGGGCAGAGGCCAGTCATAGCTTTTGCCTTTCAGTGTCTTGTTAAGCCCCCACCAGACCAGTTTGCCTACATTGACTTCATGATCGCCCCAGTAGAAATGGGCACTGATAACAGGGCCTGTAGCCGGTGCGTTAAAAGTGATATTGAATGACGAACCGCCACCATGATCGAAAGTGGCATCAGCAGCAGTCAGCGTGAAGGTTTTCTGCACCGTCGTTGTCGTGGAGCGCCCCCCGGCGGTGGCCGTTCGGGTACACGCCTCCACGGAGGCCACATCTTTATCACACTGGAAATTCTCAAACGTGGTCTTACTGACGGTTGTTTCAGTGCATTGTTGCGCCGTACCCGCCAGCACCCCTTCTGAACCCGCCTCCGCATTTTTACCGATGGTGATAAATGGCGCGTTAGGATCAATCGTGGGTATCGGGTTGGTATTTCCCGAACTGATAACTGCCTGCCCTGCATTGCTTCCCTGCAGCGCTGCCTGCCCCTTATTGGCCAGACCGCCATCGCCCCCCTGAACGCCACCGTAGTAACCTTTCTCCGGCGGATTAGCGGTATAACCAGGAATGGAGCCTGTCACAGCCCCCGGGTTTTTCAGGCTCCCGGTACCGGCCCCGGCATTTTCTTTGCCAAAACTGGCCCCGGCATTGAAAGCTGGATCGGCTGACATGGCACAAAGCGGAGTTATCAGTAGTGAAGCAAGGATCAGTCGTTTCATTGTGCTGCCTCCAGAATCTGCTTCGCCGTGGCAGCGCAGTCGCCTTTTTCGGCCACTTTCTCCAGCGCCTGTTTGAGCGGAAGACTGCCGCGAATAACATCGAAGCGCCCAGGACAGGTCACCACCAGGGCGGGGATGGTGGTGATGTGGTATTCGGTGTAGAGCGTGGGATCAATTTGCACCCCGATATTTTTATCCTCTTTGGCCAGCTCAAACATGGCCGATGCGGTCTGACGGAGATCGTTATTAACCAGCCCCCGCAACGTGGCCGGCACACCGTAACGGTTAGCCTCTTTGAGCATCGGTAACAGGCCTTCGCGCGGCAGGCCCAGACTGACAAAATACATGGCGGGAAACGTGCGTTTTTCTCCGCTTTCACGCGCTGCCTGCTGGCTGGCAATGTCCCCCTGAAGCCGGCTGATGAGCGCCTGTTGCTCTGCAGGCAGTGGCAAAGCCTGTCCCTGGAGACTCTGTTTCAGCGTGTTCATTGATTGCTGCTGTTGCTTCATCCAGTCCCTGTCGCTTGCAGAGACGCTGGTTTGTTCGCTGGCCAGTGCCTGCGAGGCACAGGTGACCAGAACGCTGAGGATCAGCGCCCGATATAATGTTGTATTCATTTGTCTGACCTCACGAATAGACGCAGTTACGTTTGCGCCAGAGCAGATAGCCGAAGTTTTTCTTTGACTGCGGGGAGTTATGGGGTGTGCCCCAGGTCTGGGTACTGGCCCCGAACGCGTGACAGCTGTTGGTTTCGGGATACATGTTCACCATCTGATAGCGCCATCGCTCTTTCGGCACAATCGGTGACGGGTACTGATAACAGACGGCGTAATCGGCACCGACTGTGTTCATTACCAGACCTTCACGGTGCAGCTTGAACGCCATTCGCTCGCTGACCAGAAGCGACGATTCGAGAGGCGAGAACTCACCGCTGGTATAGCCCGTGAACGGATACATGCTGCCCTGACTGCCGGCGCACCAGAACAAAGGGGAAAGGGGAACGCCTGCTGTACTGGCCACGGCGTCCGCCGCACACGCGGCCTGTGCAATCAGGTTGCCGAAGAGCGCCGCCTCCGGGTTAATCAGCATCGAGAGCGTACTGTCATTCCAGAGAGGATCAACTTCTGACATATAGGCGATATCCATATCCCCGCCCTGAAAACAGCCGGTGCTGGTCATAATGCTGAGCCAGGAAATCAGCGGGTATTTGTACCAGTGCACATGGTAGAAGGCCCCCGCTGCCGGGCGATCACTTTGTCCCGCCGTCCCCGTTCCGGTTCGACCCAGATCAATTTTGAAACCGCCCATATTCACCATCACACCGGGTTCCCGGGTCACATCCGTCATCGCGGTCGGTTCCCAGTAACCAATCGCCAGTCCCATGCGGTACAGAACACCGTAAGAGCAAATCTGGATGGGCATGGACGGGTTACTGGTGTCCGGTTGTGGACCCGATGCCAGTTTGACGCTGCCGACTGACATTGGAAAAAGACATTTCCAGCAGACATCCGATATTGGATTCACCCAGCGCCCGGCGCCCGCGTTAGACGCAGCGGCTGATGCAGAGGTTAATGATGCTGTCCAGCACACTGCGGCCAGCAACAGAGCGGTCAAACTGGCTCTGAATGTCATTGCGCCTCCCGTAACCAGACACAGACCGGGCCGTCTTCCGTGTCGTGTATGGAGCCAATAAACCAGCCACTGCCTGACGGTAGCGAGGGTTCCCATTCGCTGATGCAGGTGAACCCGTGTTCCCAGGCCGTAATGACATAAGTGGGGGCATCATTTTCCATCCAGCGCGTGGCGCAGGTCAGTCGGTGTTGGTGCAACCAGTTGCCAAATTCTGCCGGAGTGGCTTCATCGTCGGCTGGCTGAAAGTAGTGCGGGTGGGTCCAGAAGCCGTTTCGGTCACGCGTAACCGCCACCGGCCTGATAGTTTCAGGGTGTGTCATGGGATATCTCCGGGTGAGCCGCAGCCACCGGACGGGCGGGAGGGCTTAAAGAAAGGTCAGTCTTTGTCGGAAGGCAGTGCGGCTTTGATAACCAGCGCCATACGTTGTTCACAGGTCATTTCGTGCAGGGCCAGAATGCCGGCCCGTAGCACAACAGAAGGGTAGTACAGGGGGTTTTCCTTAAGAATGTCATCCAGACGTGATGCTGAGCCTTCGTCATGGCGAACGGCTGAAATGATGACGTTCCGGCCCTTTTCACCATCAGGGTCTTTTTTCATGGCGTTACCTTGTAGTCATTAATCCGAACCGCTGAGTGATTCAGGCTGAGGCGGAGCGCAACGCAGTGAGCACCGAACATCCTGAATGGCAGGCGGTTGATTCAGTGAGATTTAAGGGAGCGAGTGACGATAAAGGCATAACCGCTGTCATCATCGTAGTCAGCAGCATGCTGCTCACCGGAGGAAATGCGTTCAGCAGCAGCATGCAGATAGCGGACTAAGAGCTCTGTTGAGTGAAGGGACGTTATCTGCGCGAAGACCGCCACAACCCGCTTTTCGCCGTCCTGCGGTACCTTAATGCTCCTTGCCAGTTCCTCCGGTACGTTTCGGCCAGCACCTTCCGGAAAGAAACCCGGCGGTGTGCGACACAGCTGTCGCTCAAGTGTCACCTGGAGACCCGGAAAAGTGACCGGTACAGTAAAGAGGCTGAGCGCATTGCCGTTATCAGGAAACGGTGTGTAACTCACCCTTTCCACCGCCTCGTTCAGACCCCGTACCAGGTCGCGGGTGATGACTGAACTCTTTGAGGTTACGACGATGACCACCTGCCTGACGGGCCACATTCTTTTTTGCCAGTCTGTCAGCTCTTCTGCGTCGCCCTCATGACGGCGTGTGATATACCAGCCCTGCCGTTCACTGCCTGTTATCAGCAGCGACAACCACCGGGCACAATATCCATCGCTGGACGCCATCGTGGCTTTTTCAGCCAGCTCATGCTCAGGCTGATTCGGGGCCAGATAGCGCTCACGTGCGATGTACACCGCTCTGGCCACAGTGCGCTGCGTCTCACCATCAGCCACAACCTGCTGCAGGCGGTCGCGAGTCAGTTCGTATCCCTGCGCAAACAGGGCTTTTTCCATCTCAGCCAGCATGAGCTGGTAATAGTCCTGGTTCGCAGACCGGTACACCGCTTCAGCGTGCGCCGGACTGCCAAACACGGACGGGACTGACACGGGCAGATCGTATTTCATTTCACGAGCAGCCGCTTTCTTCTGGCCTCGCTCCACACTGAGTTGCGCGACAATCCACAAACATAGCCCCAGCGCCACAAAGGCGAGGCCACTGAGACTTTCCCCCGTCTGCAGGCACGTCAGCATGCCTTTCAGGCTTCCGTTACTGCTGATGCACTCGACTATTGCCATTGTCCCGACTCCACCATTGCTTTCTGGATAAGTGCTGCCAGGTAATCCATAAACCGCTCATCACGTGAGACCGGCTCAGACAGCGCCAGGTTGTTCTCACGCCGCCAGTGAAACCAGGCCTGGGTCGCAAAGACCGGATGCCAGGATTCAATTTCCGGATACAGCTCCTTCAGTGTCGCCGCCGTCCCTTTTTTACGGTCAGGTCTGGAGGATGTTTTTCGCGGCGTCACCGGCGTCGGTGCCGCGCAACGCATCTCGGGAAACAGATCCCCTAATGTGGCTGTCGTCATTGTTTTACTCCGGTAGCAGGGATTTCTTCCACTTTCAGCACCCGTCCGTCACGCGAGATCCGCGCCGGCGTATGTGCGAAACCAAATTTGCGGGTAAGGACTCCGGACTGGTCGAAGTAGATCCGCTCATCCAGGGCGTCGCTGGCGTCCTTGATGTTGCCGTTGACCAGAATCACCTTGAAGTTTGTCTCGCCGGCAATCTGCTGTCGGGTCCAGGCGATTTGCGCCTTATCGTCACCGTCAATGAAGTACAGCACCTGACTGAACGGCACTTTATCCAGCGGGTTCACCTGATCGCCCTTAAGGGCGATGATGTTGCCTTTCATATCAGTGATGGTTTCCTGCACCGTGAAGGTCGGATCAAACGCAAACGATCGATAGTCTTTCGCTACCGTCAGCCCCTCGACCGGCTTCGGTCGCACGGCATTGCGTTTCACCCGCTCCGTCGCCTCGTTCTTCAGCCGGTCAAGCTCGCCGGACTGCTCCATGCCTTTGAGTCGGTTCTGAATGAAGACCAGCATGTCCTGCTCGGCGGGTTCGAAGACATTGCCCCACGTACCCAGGTCTTTTGCGCCACTGCCTGCCGAGACTATCAGGCACATCAGCGCCGTCAGCTGCAGTCGTGTTCTCATTGAGCCTCCTGAATACGACGGGCGATATCACTGCGGATAGTTTCCGTAATGTCCGTTTCCGGACTTATCACGGCCGGTTTGACCAGGATGACGGCATGGTGTGAGTTCTGCCATTCATTGAGACTGTCAGTCAGGGCGGTGTTGAATCGTGAAGTCAGCACCTTTGCTTTCTCTTCATTAAGATTCAACTGGGCCGACTGTTGCTGGAAAAGGTCAATCGTGCCCTTCATATCGAAGACCACCACCGTCGGCGTGACCGCTTTGGTCGTCACATATGCCACCCCGGTCATAAGTAGCAGCCCAGCCAGACCGAGAAACCCGGCTTTCATCCAGCGGGATGTCCTGCCCGCCATCATCACACCGTCCCGGCCGGTTTCGTCGTCATACGGCTTTTGCTTGTTATCACTCATGCGGCTTTCACCCATTCTTCAAGTTCGCGCAGTTCATCACCCGACTTCTTCTCGGCCAGCAGGTAAGCCGCCTCCTCCGCTGTGGCTCCGGCTTTTTGCGCATTCTGCATAAAGGCGAAGTCCTCACCACGCGAACTGAACATGGCGCGCGTGACGGGGTCGACAAACAAGCGGTGGAAGGAGCTGAACTCACCGGCGCTGATAAGCAGGGAGCTGTAGCCGGTCTGCAGTGCGGGCTGGAAGCCACGGATAACCTCTTTTTCCATATCCGAGAACTGATCCGGGTTATCGGCCAGGTACTGTTTGAAGGCTCTCGCATCCTGCAGGAGAGTGATTTTGGTGGAGCTGTTGTTCCAGGCCGCTTCGGCTTCCTTACTGGCCCCGAAATCTTTAATGCCCTGGGTGATGGTGATAAAGGCCCCACGGTGGCGACGTACAGTACGGTAGCCGGTCTCGATAAATCGCGCAGCGTGCGGGTTTGAGCCGCCGAGCAGTCGCCAGGCTTCGTCGATAATGCAGACTTTCTTCAGGTCGCGCGGGCTGTGGTACATCTTTTCCTGAATGGCCAGGATCAGCGAGAACAGGATGGATGAGAGCAGCTTCGGTTTGTCTTCGAGGCTCAGCAGCTCCAGCACAGCGAAGCGGGTGTCACCATCAAGCGTCGGGTTGTCGGCGTTGAAGTATTCCCCGTCAGGCCCCCAGGTGCAGTAGGTTTCCAGCAGCATGGCAAGCTCTGCCAGGCGGGAGATGATAGTCGGCTTGTCGGCAAAGGCCTGATTCACATCCTCGCTTGTCAGGTAGTTGTACACATCATCGATACGCGCCCCGCGTTGTTTTTTCTCCCACGCGTCCATGACCGCTTTTTGCAGGATGGCTTCACAGACACCATCAAGCGGTTCAGTCGGACTCGCCAGCACCGTCAGCAGACGCACAATCCCTTCGGCGGATTGCTTGATATCTTTCACGTTGGCAAACGGGTTAAAGCGCAGCTTCGCACCGTCCAGGTACACCCCGCCCGCTTGCAGGCAGTAGTTCTTGTAGCTGTCGCCCATGTCGATAACCCAGGCAAACCCGCCCGCATTCAGTACGTCGCGCAGAATCCCCTGCGTCAGAAAGGATTTGCCCGCACCAGAGGTCCCGGTGACCGCGATATTGAAGTTGGTGCTGCCGTTTTCCTCCCCGAACATGTCGAAAAAAGCGACCTGATTACGGTAGGTCGGCAGCGGCATCCCCACATGCGACAGCTGACGTTCTGCAACCACCGGCATCAGATTGACAGCGTTCCATGATTTACCGCGCAGCGTGGCACCGGTCATTTTCATGTCCTCCCACATCCCTTCCTGCATCACAAACGGGAAGCAGCTCAGCCAGTTACGCATTTGCTGGTACTGCACCGTCACCATCTCCAGTTCGTTCTTACGGAACACGTTAACGGCCGCCAGTTCACAGGACTGGGCGTCGGTGTTGTTGTCCGGGGTGAACAGGGTCAGGTTGAGGGACATTCGGCAGAAGGCGATCTCATTGTTGGCCAGCTGTTCGCGGTTACGTCGCCATTCTTCAGCCTGGCGCTTCGTGCCGGGGAATAACTGGCCATACGCGGAGTTGGCTTTTTTGGACAGATCCATGTCCTTACGCAGGGCTTCGTTTTGCGTGGCGGTCTGTTCCTCCAGCTCAGTGGTCCAGGTGAGCATAAACGGACAGGGAATACCGAGGTCAGGGAATCGCAGGTTCTGTAGGTTGTCGGCACCCTGCCATAGCGCGAAGCGTTTGGGGCTTTTACTGAGCTGCATATTGATGACACGGCAAACAGAGGCCGGCAGTCGGTTTCCTCCGGGTTCGATGCTTTCCGGCAGTTCCACGCGAATATGAGAAGGCCGTACCCTGATATCAATACCCGGATCAACAACCTGGCGATTAAGCTTCTCGTCTTCGTTGTAGTCTCCGCTTGAAGTCATCACTTGCTCCTGGCGGTAGTTCATCATTTCACGCATGACAGAGAGGAAGGCATTCACATCGGTGTTCATGGTCTCGATGCGGGCCGCGCCCAGTGACACGCGAATGGTATTGCGAACCTGCACCAGGTCGTCCATCACCTGCTGGCTAAAGCGCTTCGCGGGTTTACCGTACACAATAAAAATGCGGTAGTTACGCAGATACAAAGGATACTCGCGCTCGTTAGCCAGCCCCTTCAGCGCTGAGCGCTGCCAGAACGCGCGGGTGATTTTATTCAGGTGATCGGCCATATCACCTTTCCACATATCCGCGCTGACGCCGCGTGAAATACGCTCCCCGACACATTTACTGGCCAGCATAATGACGCTGACCGGCGTTTTGCGCGGCAGCTTCTTACGCAGCATGTCATCAAGTGCGGCGATAACCTGCTCATTCGCGCCCGGTAGTGGAGCCGCCTCCAGAATGAAACCTGCGCTGCCGGCATTCACAAAAAGCTCGTTGGTTTCGTCGTAATAGCGATAAGGCAGAGAGGCGACGATCGACGGATAGCCCCATGTCTGTTCCAGATTGGTGCGCGCTGTCGCGGCACCATCCTCACGCTTACGGTTATTCAAAAGCCCCATCAGGCTGTCGAGAATACTCATTCTCCCCCCTCCCCTATGACGCGATAGCTTTCATCCCAGTGGGATTTATTTTTCACAAATTCCACCACGGCGGGCTGATGGAAGTTGTCGTCCGTATCGACCCAGGGTGCGATCCACAGGCGCTGTGTCGCATCAGGAATACGCTGAACCGGCACGCGGCCAGCAGTATTAACCGGCGTTACTGGCGCGATGTGACCTGTGGTTACTGGCGATGTTGCTGTCACAGTTGCAGGGCCAGCCGGTGCTGTGGCCAGCGGACGCGGAGCGATGGGTTTAGCGACAGAGGTTCCGGTTGCTGCGACAGAAACAGGACGCTGCGGGTTGATAACCGGCGCGGTGTTACGCAGTGCCGGCAGGGTTTCACCCGCAGGCTTTTTTGATGATTTATCGGCTGTCAGGTCATCCAGGCTTTTACCCTGGGCGGCCAGTTTATTTGCCTCACCGGTCGTCAGACACTGGTCGGTAGCGGTCTTGTTGCAGTCGAAATCAGAATTGAGACCGGCGCAGCCGGTCAACGCGCTGCACAGTAGTGCAGCACCCAGAAGGTGTTTCATGGGATGGCTCCAGTTAGAAATAACGTAATGGGGAGTTAGAGAAAGGCTTCGATCAAGAGTTAATGTCTGACTGAGCGGACAGCAGACGCTGTTTTACGTGGCTGGAGAAATACATTGAAGGGGTGCCCCATAAAAGCGCAAGCAAGCTGACTCCCCCTGCCACATACCCGGCTATTTGCAGAAGCTGGAGATTACTGCTCATGCTGGACAGAGCCTGTAATGCGGAAATGCGGTCTGCTGATAGCTGGTGTGACACTAGCGCAGTGATTCTGCTTCGATAAATCACCACGTTAATGGTAAGCAGGATGTAGATAATGAGTGACACTAGCATCACACCTTTCCAGTATCTGTCTTGACGTAACATAAATATAAGAAGTGACTTCGATGCTGCTTTAACTCGCTTATACAGGGTACTCATTGCCATAAAGGCTCCTGTTTCAGTTGATGGTATCGCCGAGACGCAACTGACTGGCCTGACGAAGCACATCATCAGGGTTAATGTTGCCGACTGAGGAGGTGCTGGATGTGGTGGTCTGACTGGCAGGTTGCGGAGCAACAACGTTCTGGGCAGCGTTACCCGCGTTCTGAACAGCCTCTTTTGCTTTCTGCTCCTCGGCATCTTCCAGCGTTTCAAGACGGAAGCCCTTCTGGAACACAACGGTCACCTGGTTACCCGCCCCGATATCAATCACAGGGTGGTACTGCTCGGCGCGCTTAATCCAGTACTGGCTCAGTGTATCAGCGGCTTTGCTTGCCCCACCTCCCAGACCCTGTTTAAACACATCCCCGGCACCCACATCTGCTGTGGCTCCGAGTCCCACTGACGGTGTGGCGGCAGACTTAATGCCCTCACCAAAACCGGACAGGAGACCGGCTGCACCGGCGTAGCCGACAATCATGCCGTTACGCATAACCGGCTTGCCGCGAACCCCTCCTTTGCCCTGATAGCTGACGTGACCGTCAAACTCCATATCCACATGCTTTCCGTTCTTGAGCACGCAGCTGATTGACTTCGTCCGGACGACGCCCCTTTCACTGGAGATATCGCCCCAGATTTCACCCACAACAAAACAGCCGTCAGCACTGTATTCCTTGTTATTGGGCATCTGAATATTGCCCAGGAGTCGGATGGTCACCGGCTGGCTATTCTGCTGCCCCGTGACGCTGGCGTTGGCGTCAGCACCTTCAATCATGATGGCGTCAGAGAAAGACCCGGAGGGTATCCAGGGCAGTTTAGTGGGCTTCTTTTTAAGGCTGTCGTAGCTGAACTTTGTGGTCGTCAACCCGCCAGCCAGTCGCTGGCCTGAGCCGCCCGGATAAAATCCTGCGCCCTGCCCCATGTTGACACCAGTGGCGGCCGGTGTGTTGGGGGTGACGGAGTATTCCGGCGGTCGGGCCTGACCGGCAGCAACGGGACCAGGGAGTGGTGTTCCGTTCTGACCTGCAGGTGGTGTCTGCTGGCCAGCAGGTGCGTTGCTGCCGGGGGCTTTGGTGAGCTGGTCAGTCAGACGCAGAATTTCAGCGTCCTTCTCGGCCAGCTTCTGATCGGTGGTGAGTTTGTTCTGCGTCACCAGTTGAGCAAGGGTGGCGTACTGTTGCTCAAGGGCTGAGGTTTTGGCCTGTTGCTGTGCCAGTGCGGCGTCGTTGACCTGCTCATTAAAGGAGGCAGTAACGACACCGGTCATGTTTGGCGCGGCAGCAGATACAGGATGTTTTTGCTGCTCCTGGTGGTTGCCGTACCACACTACGCCGCCGGCGGTGGCGGCTCCGATAGTGAGCACGGCGACCAGCACAGCCAGCTGGGTGCGGCGAGTTTTGAGATTTTCATTCAGACTCATGAGCGCGGCACTCCGTCATCTGAGAAGACAATCCAGGCATACGCCTCACCGCCAGAGTAGAGCTGATGCTGTGAGAGCATGACGGCCCTGACACCTTTCTGCCAGAAGTCACGCTCACGCAGGTTCTGGGTAATGCTGCCAGGGTTGGTCATGCGAAAACGAACGATACGCAGGTGATTGCCGACAAACTGACGCTCTGGCGAAAGTCGAACAGTTGTGGATGGCGTATACGCAGTCATACGGCTGACGGGGTACTCCACATAGTCGTCCGGGACCTGACCGTTCACGACGGCGCGGGATAATGAGACCAGCGTTTTTTCGTAGGTCTGCCCTTCTTCCCATGCTTTTGCGTCATCATTCTTACGCAGTGGCGGCGACATGGGGGTAAAGCGCAGGGTTTTTCCGTTGCCAGGTTGCGGCCTGACGTTGAGGCTCAGTGATGAGCCGTGGTCGGTCTGGATAAACAGCGTGAAGTTTTGAGCGACAAGCGGCGAAAGAATCAATGCGCCGTCATCGGTGGTGCTCTGGTCGTAGGCTCCGGCTGGCCCGCTGATGCTGGTAATGAGTTCCCCGTCCACAACAACCTTACTTGGGTTGTTATTGCTGAGTGTGACATTAAAGGCGGCGTCGTTCTCAAAGGGGATGGCGGCGGGTGCGGTAGCGGCCCGAAGGCCGCTGGTAAAGATTCCCGATGCCAGTAACACAGCAGCAGCTGCCGGTGAAATGCGAAGTTTCATGGGCAGTCCTGTCAGTTGGTAGGGGTAACCGGCTGAAGCTCCTCAAAGGAATGGAGGTTAACCAGTCCGTTCTGGTAGCTGAGTTTTAGTCGGTAGATTTTTTCCTGGTCCTTCAGGGGGGTAGTGATTGCACCATTAGTAGTGGAGGACTTCAGCGTACCGCTAAACTCCACCGCCCCGTCGGTCATCACCCGGATATCCTTCGTATCAAAGCGGGTGGTGATGCCGCCTTTTTTGATGCGTTCCGCTTCAACATCCAGCGCTTTTTTTAGTGCGTCCCGCTCCGTGGAAGGGACAAACCCGAGCAGCATTTTCTGGTTATTGTCGATGTTTTCCGGGCTCACGTTCAGTCGCCAGTAAATAAATGAAGAGGCGAACATGGTGATGCCGGAAGCATCTGAGCTGACAGCATCAGATGAGAAGGGCTGGTTATAGGTCATGGGCGTTGTGATGGTTTTTTGCGTGGTCGCGAAATACCACGCCAGGGACCCCGTTAAAACATTACCCGCACCCATTAAAACGATTAAAGAAGCCATGCCGATAAACGCATACGTCAGTTGCTTATCGCGCTCACCTTTAATTTTGAGCTTCATGGAATTTATGCCCTCCAGTGCCGGAAACTTGAATCAGGTATCTGTCGGAAGGTGACTTTGAATAAAGCAGAAGGAAGATGCCAGTAACAGAAGTTCAGTAACCAGTAAGAGCCTTGTCCTTTTTTCAGATACCTGACCAGTGCCCAGAGCAGGCCCGCTATTATGGAGAGTTCCGTCGACATATTGTTAAGCACACCGAGGATAACGAGGGGTGCAACAATAAGGATTTCATCTAAGGGCAGACCAAAATAGCGTTCCTGCTGATTGAGCGTTTCCGGGAAGTCGTATTTATCCGCTTCCCCGCTCATCATCAGCTCGCAATAGAGAAAGCAACGCGGGTGAAGATAATACAGGCGACGATACCCACGAATACCAAAGGAGAGCGGGCTTTAATATAAATGAAAAGCCCCATGATAATTTCTGCGATGTAGAACCATTTAATAATGGAGGACCCGGACCCGAACGTGCTGTTGACAGTGGTTTGCTGTGAGGCCAGTAAGTCGGTACCGGATGCCAGCACCGGATGAGCGACCATAAGTGAAATTAAAACCAATCCTCCGTTTTTAACGAACTTTTTAATCTGACGATTTTCACGGGCCTTGCGAAATAAAGACGCTACCGCCCATCCCTTCATGACATTGAGGGCATTACCTTTAGTGGACATGCTTGTTTCTCCGGAAGTAAACAAAAGTGATGTGCATAAGTGGTTGTTTACGCACGCGATATTGTCCCATGACCCTAAAAAAAAAAAACTGTGACGCATGTCACACTTTTATAAATGATTAGGAATTATCTGAATATGTATGTGGGTAGTCTTGGTCATCCAGGGGGTCCTGGGTTTGGTTGCGAGATCTATAGCAATGAAAGTAAAAGAGAAAATGTGGGAAGGTCGCGGTCGTCCACGGAAATTCCGTCCGGGTGAGGCTGTGGAGTGGCGATTAAGGGCGCCGGATAATTTACTGATGGAATTGCGAATATGCGCCAGGGTGGGAAAAAGGAGTGTTAATGACGAAATTCTTGCGAGGTTGCTGGTCTCCCTGAATTACCAGCCAGGCCATGTAGTTATTAAAACCGCCGAATCAGAACGGTTGATTTCTCTGGCGGTAAAATTCGAAGACTGGCTCAGTGAGTTGCTGGACGGTCAATCGTGGAGTGGCGGTGCTGATAATAAAGATGATACTCACGATGAGCACCTGTGGATGTGGCGGGAAGGTGAGCGTGTGTTACTTCCGGGCAAAACTACGGGTTATAGCATGCGTATTCCCGAGAATCTTGCAGAAGAGATACGCACAATGGCCAGGGTGCATAAGCGCAGTCTGAATGATGAAATGCTGACAAGGTTAATGAATACTCTGGGTTATTTTACTGAGCGCATCCTTGACCAGAATGAGGATACGCAGGCGCTGAAAGTGTTGTGTATGGAGTTTGAGGTGTTTCTGAAAGAGAAAATAGCAGAGGCGGAAAAGACGGAGCTGCCGTGGGAAAAGAGCAGCCCTGAGTAATGTGTGCGTGGCCGGTTAACTCCGGCCATGTGATTTAGCTTTCGCTGTTCACGAAGTGTCTTGATTCAGCATCATCTTCAGCTGTGTTTATTCCATTAAGAAGCATGTCGAGTGTGTCTTCCAGCTTCCCTTCGCCGTCTTTACCTGTCATTTTCAAATACATTTCAGCGAGTAATGTTGCAATAAGCACGGTGCCCTCCCTAGAGCCAGCTGCCTTTCTGATAAGGTCTCTTCGGTAGCCCTCGAGATCGAACTGATGGCCGTCATCATCATCTCTTTTATAAACAAGTAAACCGAGTCGGATTAGTTCATTGCAGGTTGCTGATATATTTGCTTCGCCTGGATTAGCGCCGTTCTGAAGGTCATGCTGCACAATATCACGAACCTCTCTCTCTATTTTATCTTTAAGGTAAATCCCCACTCTTCCCATATTTTTAACCTTTCTATGGTGGTGTCGGAACCGACACTACGTTGTTTATTAATTTGATTTCAGGATGTCGGATAAAGCTACGATAATCAGAATGATATCTGCATTTTATTCATATATACAGTAGTAGGTATAGGTACTCGTATATCGTACAGTGTGACACTGTGCGATACGTAAATCAATGTTGTTAAAGCATATCTACAATTGTGATACACACGTAACACATACTGACACTACCAGGTATCCTAATCCTGTGATGTTGTAGTGTCGGTGTGTACGATGTTTTTCTTCCAGATGCTAACATCCCGCAAAATACCCTATGTTATTTGCATGATTTTAAAGGAATAATCTGCAAGACGAAGTCTTGCGTGGGGTGTGGTGTTTTAAAGGGTTAGTAAGGAGCGGCACAGATATACCGTCACCTGACCTGACATTGTTATTTGAGCGGCGTGGTAAACACGTGTTCTGAAGCGCTTACGCGCGTTTGTAGTAAATAAACTTGATTCAGATGATCCGGCGGGTTATTTTTTACATCGCCTCCAGTTAGCCCGTATATTTCGCTTAAAGGCCAGAATATGAAAATGTCGTTACTGCCTGCCTCGCTGCTGATTTTTTCACTTTCAGCGGGCGCGGCTCCCCAGATGTGTTTTGACCAGGCGGGAAGAGATTACCGTATTGATCCCCTGTTACTTATGTCAATATCGATAAAAGAGAGCAGGCTAAAGGCCGGGGCGATAAATGGATCGAACACGAATGGATCAGAGGATGTGTGTGGGATGCAGGTAAACAGCTCCCATTACGGGAAGCTTAAAGATTTTAATATTACCCGAGAGAGATTATTAAACGATCCGTGCATTTGTGTCTATGCGGGTGCGTGGGTTCTGGCGCACAACTTCAGGTCATACGGTAAAAACTGGGACAGCGTGGGAATATATAATACTGGCCCGAGTAAAAAACTCATCACCCTGCGCAAGGCCTATGCGGAAGATATCAAAAATATATACCGCGTTTTACTGGCCAGAAAAACGATCCTTTCGCAACACTCAGGACACGGTGAGGAAGTGATAGGTGCAGAAAAAATGACAGGTCCTGTAACGCTGAATAATGCACAGTAAAAAGCCGCTCTGTTGAGCGGCTTAATTTTAGGCCTTCAGTTTTGCGAACTCTTCAGCCATTTTCCAGAGTGCCTGGTTTAATTTTATATCACCATCGATGCCGGTTACTTCACGCGTTCGGGTGCGTTGACCTTTTGCCGTTCTGCCCGAGATTCCACCTTTGATCACATTCTCCTGAATACGGTTGAATGTAGTCCATAAATCCGGGCTTTTATCTTCCCAGCGTCGGGCCTGTAATACCTGGTCAGGCGTTACCGGTGGTTGTTTCCCGTCATACTTATAGCTCAGGGCGGCAGCACTTAACAGGCGTTGTTCTGGCTCCGTCAACTGAATGCCTTTCATCATGTCGATATTTCCCTCGACCGCGTCGAACGTTTCCAGCACGCTATAAGCCCCCTCGATAACCTGCCCCACAATATCACCTTTGTGAGGGACACTGATTTCACCAAAGTTTTTCCATGCTACCAGGCCATTAGTGCAAATCTGGCGGAACATGCCGGGGATCATTTTATAGCTGCTTGAGCCGTCATGACTATTAAGCAAAATTATTTCGGGTACTTCTTTACCACTGATTTGATCGTGACGGCGAAGGCGTAACATATGTTTAGTAAACTCACGTTTTTCAACATCGCGCGGACGTGTTTGCGTGGCGTAATAAGGCTGAAAACCTTCATCCCGTAAACGGTCCAGCAGGACAATCGTTGGAATATAGGTATAACGGTCAGAACGGGAATCGTGTTTATCTTCTGAAAAAGCGCTCGGAACAATGCGCTGTAGTTCCTCATTCGTCAACGGGCGATTCTGACGGATTGAAGTTGGCATGGCATAGCGATTAGCGAGACTGACCATTTTAATTAACTCCTGAAAATAATGTGATGAGAGATGGAATAACGCGAAAATACTGTTCTGACGGCACGCCAGCGGCGATCGGATAACCCTTGATGAACCACACCGAAAAATAATCCGGCGCATCTTCATACATAAAACTCAGCTCCACGCTTTCAGCGGGAACATTAAAAATTGCGGGCTGTAGCTCCCCTTTTGCAGCGTTAACCACCCAGGAAAACAGATCGGCGGCCTGCTCATATGTCAGGCCCGTGACCGGTTTTCCCCCCATCTTCCTGGAAGATTCTTGAGCGGCGGTTTTGACGTTGACGTTTCGTGTGTGCATCCTGGTTTTCTCCTGTGGGGATGGTTGTCCATCTCCCTGGTGAGTTCTCTCGCGGCAAAGGGCAAAGGAGCAACGGCGAAGGGAGGAAGGAAAGGGGCGCAGACAAAAGTTTTTGCCCGCAAAAAGTTTTGGCGGAGTGCATTTCACCCCTTGGATGACGACCCGACGGTGCTACGACCAGCCCTCCGCGTGAGAACGCACGGGGGATGGCTTCACCGCATGAACAGGATGCACACACCCGACACGGCGGAACGTCGGGGCGGACTCAGAGCGACGGCCATGCCGGCGCGGTCAGGGCGGCGTGACCGGAACGGTCGCAGCAAGCCTGGGGTTGACCTCAGCCATCAGACCCTAGCGACAGCCCGAACCCCGAAGGGATTCGGCGGAGACTGGCGGGTGCGCAGCAGCTGCCCGTCGGAGTGGGGCTCGACGACTGAACCGCGACGCGGGTCAGAAGCCGAAGGGGGCCATATCCCTGCTCGTTTTTCTGGTCCTGGCCAGCACTGAGATACAGCCAGGAATGCCAGACAGCAGGACAGTGAATAACACCATCAGGAAGAAGATAATGGAGAGACTCAGGCAAAACCGGAGCAAAAGTATGAGCACTAAAGCGGGGAACAGCGGGAGCGCCGGAGGCGCTTTCGCCCTTCCCGTTCCCCGGAGGGGATGGCGGTTTTTGTGGTTGCCCCGATGAACGGCACCGGGGCGCGCCATTCGGATCAGATAGGTTCTTCCCCTTCGCTGCCATTTTCCTGCTCATAGTGCATGATGGCCGTTCCGAGCATCCCGTTAAACCAGTCGATGGCCGCTCCTTGCGTGTCGCACTGTTCGCACAGGTGCAGCAGGTTGGCCAGAAAATCCGTGATGACGGTTTCAACGGTTTCGCTTTCCCTGTTCAGGCCGGTTTTACGGGCAAATGACCAGAGTACATCTGCCGCCAGCGCGGCGTGTTCGTCGGTGCTGCGGATTTTAATCGGCTCAGGCTGGCCACTCAGGTGTCTGGCCATCATTTCCAGCATGGTCGCCGGAACAACATTTTGTGTATTACCTGTCATTGCTCTCTCCTTGCGGCAGGTCGACTCTGCCGCATTGTTTGTCAGGCGGCCACGGTGGCCATGAAGTTTTTCATGGCTTCAAAACGCTGGCGGAACGCCATACGTCCCGGCCAGTCATTGAAGTAATGAACGGGCGTATAACGCACACGCCAGGCCTGGAGAGTCAGCGTATTACCTGTCACCACTTTCGCCGGAATACCCAGTAGCGCCAGCTGGATGAACGCCATATCGGCCACCATCGGATCGATATCGGTGCAGGTGGCATACAGTTGTTCTGACGGATTCAGTCCCTTCTCAGCCATCCAGTAAGCAAACGCGATCACCATTCCGGCGCTGCCGCAGGTTGGTTCATCGAGCGTCATCCACCCCTCACGCTTTATGGTCTCCACTGCGCCCGGCATGAGTAATCCGGCCATCAGGCGGGAGACGCTGGACGGTGAAAAATACTGCCCCATTTCGTCCGCGCCCAGCTCCTGCTCCATATACAAGGCGCCGAGAAAATCGTGAAATTCACCCGCCAGCCCCTCCACCATCAGGCAGAAAAGCTGTTGCATGGCGTCTATATCGGACGGCTGATACCGTTCGCAGATCCGGCGGCTGTTTTCGATTTTTTCCGGGGTACGTATACGCGCCATATCCAGATCGCTGGCGGCCAGGCTGATAAAATCGCGGAACACTTCGGAACGGCGCATATACGGCGCGGTGTGCCGGAAGACGCTGGCGAACTGCTTACGCGCCTCAGCGGCAGACAGCATCCCCACAGGTGCTGACGTCTGCGGATCGGTCTGCTCAGTCAGGAACAGGGATTCAAAACACAGTTGTGACATGCTTTTCTCCTTATCGGCCGCCCTTGGGCGGCCGTCTCCTGTTATGCCAGACCGAGACCGGCGTAAACGGTGGTCATGAACTGCTGCCAGTGTTCAAAGCGCAGCGCGGGCATGTGGGCACGTCTTCCGGCACGCAGGGCATTTACAAATGCCTCGGCCTGTGCGACAGTTTGCGGGTCAAATTTCACGATCAATCTCCTTACTTTGGTTGTGATTGCCGGTTCACCGTTCCAGCGGCTATCCGGCGTTGAGAAAGCGGGGGCAACCCCGCTTTTTTAATGTGTGTTATTGAGGTTTTTATCCAGACAGAAACGGGTGATCACACTCCCGATCAGCTCCCTGTGTGTCAGGGTGTGCAGGTCGTGGCACTCAAAGAAACGGCCTTCGAAACGCGCAAAAATCGCCGTCACGTCCCCGCCCGTAAAATCCATTGATTTGAACGACTCCCCGCCGTAGCCACGGCACCAGTCCGTCAGAGGTAACGTTTCCATCTGGTCAACATAACGGGCTTCCGTGATTTCCACCCACGGGTGGCGATAACCCGTGTTCTGCATTTCCAGCGTTGCAGCCTGAGTTACCAGGACAGTATCCGGATAGATACTCCGCAAGGAGGCCATTGGTAATGAGTTCTTTGCAGTCTTAGTCGACATGTTTTGTTCCTCTTATCCAGATATTTCCCGGCATTCCTGAATACCGGGAGTGTTCATTTTTTAAACTTCAGTGGAGCCAATCCAGTTGCCATTCAGGTAAACATCAGCGCCATCTCTGGCCGCCTGTGGCTGAACATTACTCAAGCTCTCATGCGTCCATCCCGCTTGTGGTGCAGCAACATTCAGCAGTGTATTTCCTGCGAGATCGCGCACTTCCAGCGTTGCTAACTCGAGTCCGTCGAGGATGTTGGTTTCACCAGATCGCTGGTCTGTGATGTAAGTGATCATCATTTCTCCTTCGTGAATGCCCTGTCGGATAGCGACTTAAATCGCAATCCCCATGCGTTCAATCTCACGACCAAACTGTTTGAAATGGTTCGCTTCGACTACGTGGAGATGCCGAAACTGTTTATCCACACCGCTGCTGAGGGCGTAGAAATAGGTGCAGCTCATTGTTTCGGGGCAGCGTTTGCGCAGTTTCTTCAGCTCAGCAAGGCTGCTGAACTCCAGAACATCGGGTTCCTCCGCTGATTTTTTTTTCTGCTCAGCGACGAGGATCGTGTACGACACGGTTTTTCCCCCTATCTTCCTGGAAGATTCTTGAGCGGCGGTTTTGACGTTGACGTTTCGTGTGTGCATCCTGGTTTTCTCCTGTGGGGATGGTTGTCCATCTCCCTGGTGAGTTCTCTCGCGGCAAAGGGCAAAGGAGCAACGGCGAAGGGAGGAAGGAAAGGGGCGCAGACAAAAGTTTTTGCCCGCAAAAAGTTTTGGCGGAGTGCATTTCACCCCTTGGATGACGACCCGACGGTGCTACGACCAGCCCTCCGCGTGAGGACGCACGGGGGATGGCTTCACCGCATGAACAGGATGCACACACCCGACACGGCGGAACGTCGGGGCGGACTCAGAGCGACGGCCCTGCCGGCGCGGTCAGGGCGGCGTGACCGGAACGGTCGCAGCAAGCCTGGGGTTGACCTCAGCCATCAGACCCTAGCGACAGCCCGAAACCCGAAGGGATTCGGCGGAGACTGGCGGGTGCGCAGCAGCTGCCCGTCGGAGTGGGGCTCGACGACTGAACCGCAACGCGGGTCAGGAGCCGAAGGGGGCCATGTTCACGGAAGTGATTCTGTTTTGATGCATGCTAAATCCGGGCAAGAAACAAACCGCGCACAGTTAACTTACCCGCTCAGAAGACTTCACTGGAAAGTCATGGAGCAGACAGATTTTTTCTCACACGGCAATACAGCTGGCCATCGGGCTTTTGTTGTCGCCAGAAGAGGGAATGAGGCGCTGAGGAATGCTGAGGAGGGAGACAGACAGAAGCGCCGGAGGCGCTGCTGCCCTTCCCCCGTTCCCCGAAGGGGAACAGCCCTTCCAGGTTGTTCATGCGTGCGGTCGCGCCGGGAAGGAAAAAGGGGCTACCAGCGAACCGGTAACCCCTTCATAAAGGCGCTTCAGGGCAAGAATCAACATCATCAGCCCCTGAATGGCGGGGGTTTCCCCCCGCCGGGGTTGGCTACTTAGCGGATTCGTAGGCCATGAAAGCCGCCACCTCCCTGTTCGTGTCCCTGTAACGGATTTCGCAGAGCGACTTCCGGGTCAGGTAAGTGAATATCAATAGTGTGAGACACACTATTAATACGCACCAGATAAGGGAACTTCGTGGCAATTTCATAGCCTTCTACTCCTTGCCTTGCGGCAGCTAAGAGGCTATTCTGTTGGTGTCGAATCAAGCAGATGGCCTCGTGTGGTTGGTTAATGAAAATTAACTTCCTACGGGGCTTTCTTCTTTCTGCCTCACAACACGGTAACAAACCAACGAAACGTCATGAGGCAAAAAGCCTCAAGCGCCATCGCCATTATATCCCGTAGTCAATCATCTGCCCAGGAATAACAGTCTGAAAACTGTATAAATCCTCATCCTTTTTCTGCGTCATTCGCCCACCGAAATACCCAGCGCCTCACGAATTTCAGCGGCTCGCTGTTTGCTTCCGGCAGCCACACCGGCGTTATAGACAAGGGTGACCATCGCCTGCAACATTTCCCAGTCATCCCGCTCCAGCCGGGCATCGAGACGGTACAGGATCTTACCGCTTTCAGCATGCCGGAATACGGTTCCGGTCTCTTTTTTGTCGAACCTGCGGCTGATTATGCTCAATATCCCTCCCGGTTATCCGTACCTTCTGACCACTCCCGGATCTGGTCTTCGAGCGCCTTAAGGTGCTTGTCTATACTCTCAGCCAGCTGCTCGCTTTCGGTTTCCAGCCAGCCACTCAGTCCGTCCCACTCACAGCACATCTCTTTCAGCTTTGCCGACATGTTACGAAGTTTATTACGCTGGCTGCGGGCGACCTTCAGCTCCGTTTTACACGGGTTATTTCTCATTCTGCCTCCTGCAGATATCGCAGCTTGTTCGGCACCTGCCAGCGTTCAGCAATACGGGTATGTTCTGGTGTCTCCCGGACGATAAACGGGATTTCATACATCACTGCATACAGCGGCTCGCCACTCAGGCGCAGCCAATGCAGTTCCTTCAGCGAAGTGAATCGCGGCTGCCAGCGCCAGAACATGGCTGCAAGTTCCTTCGCGTCAAACTCGTCGCTCCACCGGGTGTACCAGGTGCAGACGGTTTCCGGAGACTGAAAATTAAGGTCAGTCTCAGCCTTAGCCAGCAGGTTCTGACGCAGCTTCCAGCGCTGATCGAACTCGCGGGATTCGCGGCGTGTCTGTCGCGTGGTCCGGATGTTTGACCTTTGCAACTTTCTGTCTGTGCGGGTGTGCGTGACTTCAGGGAACAGTTCGGCCTGTACGCCCAGCGTGAGCGGCAGCGGGCAGGCTTCTCCCCCTGTGGCGATCATGGTGTCCAGCGCTTCCTCGATCTGTTTCAGGTTCGCATGGCGGTTCTTTGGCACCCAGTTCAGACCTGGTATCTGACGTGCCACCGTCGCGTTGAGGCGACCGCTGCCCGTGAGCACCCGAAGAAAGGTCCGCACGTAAGGCATGGCGGGCAGTCGTGCGCCACGTTCGCGGGATGATTCCACCATACTGATGGCCTGAATCGCAGCCTGACGGGCAGGCTTCAGGGAAACGAGCGCGTGTGAGGACGGGATCATGCTGTCACCTCTTCGCTCATCAGGTTCGCCACGGTACGGGCGGTACAGTTAAAGCGACGCATACCTGCCATCTGCGTAATCAGCTGGCTGACCCGTTCAGGCTGAAGCGAGTCATTCTGGTAAAGGGTTCGCACCACTTCGCCACCGGAGGAGAGCAGCACCAGAAGCCAGTACGGCGAGACTTCGCCAGGACTGCATACGCACAGATGCCAGTCATCGCTGCCGTCAGCGCTGAAGCGGCACTGGACGGGGAAAAAGCCTCCGAACTCGCTGCGGTATTCGGCGCAGACGCGCCAGCCTTCAGGTACTGTCAGCAGGCCGATCACGGCATCACTGAGAGCGCGGCGCGCGTCCTCGCCCTGCTGGCGGATATACTCCAGATCGGAGGCGGTAAGGGTGTTGATTCGGGTCAGGTCATATTGCATGGTCATGTCTGTTCCCGCCGCCCGAAGGCGGCGGCCTCCGGTATTAAGCAGCGTGGTCAGTGGTGTCAGCGACAGTTTCAGTAGTTTCTTCAGCCTGAGCGGCTGGCACGGGGCGTACCATCCAGTCGGGGAGCCAGCCCTGAGCGTTCAGATCCTGTTCGGCAGCCTTCGCTGCATCGCGGCGCTTGAGCTTCACAACTTCACCCGCACGGGCGCTGAGTCCGGCTTCTTCATATGCTTTTCCAATCTGCGCGATTTTGAGCTTGCCGAAGTAGTTTTCCGCATCCGGTTTCCACCACTTGCACAGATCGAAGTCCAGTGCCGCTTCCAGCCCGTCCAGTTCGCTTTTTTCCGTATGGTTATACAGACGCTCCTGAATACCGTTGATGCCGTGTGCCGCGCAGAATCCCAGCAGGGTGTTCACCTGCTCTGCAGACCATGACAGCAGCCAGGTAAAATCAAGATGCCAGTTTTCAGGCAGCGTCGCCTGAAGCGCCTTTTTCTGCGCGTTAAGCGCAACCAGTGCTTTTCCTTCGTCGCCTGACGGAGCCAGTGATGCGAGGTGATACTGATTCGAGGAGACTGAGGCTTTCAGCGGTTCGCTGCGCTTACCGTAGCTGCGGTCAAACAGACTGAGGCACAGCGTCCACGTCAGGAGTGCGACCGACACATCAGGACGACCTGCCAGCTCGGCCTGAACAGCCAGGGTACGCTCGGCAGACATCGCCTTAACCAGCGTGGCGGGATACGCATCGGCGGGAATATCAGGGGTAGTCCAGGTCACCACATTATCCCGACGCGTCTGAAGGGCTGTCTCTTCCTCCTGACGTTCCTCCTCCGTCACTTTGTGAATCCCCGCCTGAACCTTAAAGTTGTCGCCATCCCATGACACCCAGACGCCGTGTGCGGCGCGGAATTCCGATGTGGCCTCGCGGTACGTCGCCTCGCAGACAATGTCGTCAATCTCCTGCTGGAGCGCGTATTCATCATCGTAGCTGTCACTGGTTTCTATTTTGTCTTCCAGCTCGCTGACACGCTGCTTTTCTTCTTCCGTCAGGACGGGGGCTGGCATGGCAAAGCGGTACTGTTCACGGTCGGTCACGTTGTCGCCCAGCTCGCTCATGCGAAACTCTGACCAGCCCCAGCCCTGCTCATGCTGAATTCGCGCCGCAATGACAGTGAGCTTTCCTGACAGCAGAGATTTAACCCGTGCTGCATCGGCAAAGGTGCTGTCCCTGTCGCTGAACAGATCGGCAGTCAGCGTACCGCCAGCGGCGATATACGCCTCCTCGCCCACAAATTCGAACATTGGGTGACTGGCAGCCATCTTGTCATCCGTGACCATTCTGCGCAGGGTCTGCACGGCAGGATCACGCCACTGTTCCACCGCTTCTTTCCAGACCTGCTCCTGACGCTCATGTGTGTCGGCAAGGGTCAGCGCTTCGCACTGCTCGAGGGAGATGCCATCCCGCGCCAGCGTATCCAGCAGGGAGGGTGCAAGGTTTGCCAGTTTCAGGCAGCGCTGAACATGGCGCGGGGCATAGCCCAGCAGGGCGCTGATCTGCGAGACGGTTTTGCCCTCCTGCTCCAGCGTGCGGAAGCCGACAATCTGCTCGGCAGGGTGCATATTTTTACGCTGACCGTTTTCGGTCATAGAGGCCACCACGGCCAGTTCCAGCGGGATCACCTTCACAGGAACAAACGGCGCGTCAGCACTGGTGATGCCTTTTTGGACCAGAATACCCGTTGCCTTGCGGCGACCTTCTCCGCCGACCACACCGACTGAGCCGTCAGGCAGCTCAACGCCGATCAGGTTCTGGAGTATCCCCACGGCCTCAATACTGTCTGCCAGTTCTTCCACCTCCCTGTCCGTGTGCGGAATACGGCGCACGTTCAAATCCGTGCTGGACAGGCGTGAATAAGGCAACAGCTGTACGGGGGTCGCGATCAGCAACTGTAACAGCGTCTGATTTGCTGCCTGTGCGGCGTCAGGCGCAGCTTTTTTGCTGCGGGTGGCTTTTGCGGTTTTGTTTGCCGTAGAATGGGTGGTGACCATGATTTTTACCTCTTAGTTTAAGTGATGGTTCGCCGTGGCCGGATTGCCCTCCGGTCACGGCACTCAGTTAATCGGTGATACGTTTCGGGTGTGCGACCAGCGCACCAAATGACGGACAGGCATCGAGCACTTTCATCATCGCTTTTGCGCTTTCCAGCATCTCGGTATCCGATGCCGTGACCCGGTTTTCACAGACCGCGATCGTTGCCAGCACCCCTGCCTTAATGTCAGAAAAGCGTTCGTGCGTTCGGGTACTGAACAGGATGCGCTTATCCCCTTCCATAACCTGCCAGTTCGAGCAGTCGTTAAAGCGCGTGTCCACGTTGTCAAACTCCACCACATGCGTGTCAGTGGCCTGAATACGCAGCAGCGTGACCATGTCACGGCTCGTGCCTACCTTTTTCGGTGATGTTGCGGCTTTCAGAACCTGCATTTCTGTCTCCTTTTGTTGGCGTACCGGTTACTGTGTTTTACTGCCGCACATCCTGAAGATTACTGTCCAGATCGGCCAAAAATCCCGATTCAAAAGACCATGCGCGCCAGTTTAGGTGGCCGTTGGTACGGATTTCGACCTGAACATCGCCATATCGGGACACGTCTGACACGGTGACAGTGACCCCCTCTTTCAGGTCAGCGACCTGCGCCACGCGCTCCCGCGTAACAGAAGCGAGATCCTGCCCTTCCCCCATCTTCCTGGAAGATTCTTGAGCGGCGGTTTTGACGTTGACGTTTCGTGTGTGCATCCTGGTTTTCTCCTGTGGGGATGGTTGTCCATCTCCCTGGTGAGTTCTCTCGCGGCAAAGGGCAAAGGAGCAACGGCGAAGGGAGGAAGAAAAGGGGCGCAGACAAAAGTTTTTGCCCGCAAAAAGTTTTGGCGGAGTGCATTTCACCCCTTGGATGACGACCCGACGGTGCTACGACCAGCCCTCCGCGTGAGAACGCACGGGGGATGGCTTCACCGCATGAACAGGATGCACACACCCGACACGGCGGAACGTCGGGGCGGACTCAGAGCGACGGCCATGCCGGCGCGGTCAGGGCGGCGTGACCGGAACGGTCGCAGCAAGCCTGGGGTTGACCTCAGCCATCAGACCCTAGCGACAGCCCGAACCCCGAAGGGATTCGGCGGAGACTGGCGGGTGCGCAGCAGCTGCCCGTCGGAGTGGGGCTCGACGACTGAACCGCGACGCGGGTCAGGAGCCGAAGGGGGCCATATCCCTGCTCGTTTTTCTGATTGCGGGTATCAAAGAAAAATGCAACCCACTGGATTCAGGTGTTTTCAGGTAATTTTATGATCGGGTTTCAGAGCCCACGCCCACGCCCACGCCCACGCCCACGCCCACGCCCACGCCCACGCCCACGCCCACGCCCACGCCCACGCCCACGCCCACGCCCACGCCCACGCCCACGCAGAAGGCTGTTCCGGCCATAGCTTATCTGCCAGCACTTTTTTACCCTGTCTGTCAGGTTCCCTCTTAAAGGGCGGAGGAGGGAAGCGCCGCAGGCGCTTTCTCTGTCGCACGTCAGCCCGCAGGGATGACAGGGTTTTTGCGCGCGATCAGGCAGCGCCGTAGCCCTGCCCTGACCTGTTATGGTTTGTCGCCTTCACCGCCCTGAAGAATAAAGTGACCGCACAAATAGACGGCACACTGACGGGTGGCAGATTCGCAGATTTCGTCCATCACTTTTGCCGTGGTAACGGGGCTGAGACCGAGTTCCTGCCGTCTATGATTTATCAGGGTTTTATACTGGCGCAGGATGGAACGGGTTTCTTGTGACAGTGACAGTTGCATTAGATTCTCCTTAAGTCTGTCACCGGAGACGTTGCCTCCGGCATCGGGTCAGTGATTAAGCGCGATGTGCAACTCCTGTAAAACCTCTTTTTTTTCTTTCAGCGCTTCAATTCCTTCGCTGCAAGCAAGCCGTTCCATTTCTTTACCTGCCAGCTGCATGGCTGTCGCCAGCGATTTTGCAGGGACAGTCACGGTCCGCTTTTCGTGTCGCTCATCGAGCAAGACTTCAACAATTGACCGGATCTGACCGATATCCGCACCACTTTCGAGACAGGAACTAAGCCGGCTCAATACTTCATCCAGCTCCTCGTTGCTAAGATCCCAGTCAAGGCAAATGCAACGGATATCATCTCTATTCCAGCTTGCGTACACGAATTTTTCCCCGTCGAGGTCAGAACAACTCAACATTTGCAGGGCGATTTCTCTTGCTGTACCAATCATGTTTTTTCTCCTTTAGTCGGGCGGCATCGCCGCCCGTGGCCAGTCAGTCGAGGGCACGCCAGATAGTGGCGCTTTCCGTATGGGTATCAGCAAAAGACATGAGTTGTTCATGGCGGCGGCAGAAATGGCGGCACAGCTCCTCATGGTCATGGTTGCTGTGGTGCCAGCTCCGGTGATTCAGTACCAGTGCCGTGAGGATGATCCCCGCCACTTCCCCGCTGACGGTCTGCTCAAACCAGTTATCCGCGTTACAGAAGATCAGCTTTTCCACATCCGGCACCATAAATCCGCCCCCATCAGGCAGACGGTAAAACTGCCAGAACCCGCCCTGATAATCAGGGCAGTACCGGTGCGCATAGGCATACACGGAGGCTTCGGACGTCATAAAATCGCCGCCAAAGAGATCGGGTAAAAAGGTCAGGCGCTGGGCGCCCTCTAGACGAACGGCATCACAACAGGTCAGGGTCAGGCTCATACAATCCTCCACAGTTAACATATTCTCGGGTCCGGCATCGCCGTGACGACACGACAGACCGGCGAAAAGCGGAGGACGCAGGGGCGACACCGGAAGCCGCAGCGCAGACATAAACGGGCTGAATGCACCGTTTATGGCGAGAACGGGTGAGGATGGCGGCGACAGCGAACCCTTGTGGCCGCAGCGGCCGGGCTACAGTGAAGTCACGGCGCATGCCGTCACCGCACCCTGCCGCCCGGGAGGTTCCCCGTCCCGACGTTGCCCGAAGGGCGGCGGCGGATAAAGGCGGAAGGAACTGACTTCCTTTTTCGCTTTGCCTGGCTCCGGTCCGGATACGGGGGCCACGCCCCCGGAATGGCTTACGCGGCCAGTTGATTCTGGAGGGAATGTACATCCCTGAGCGCATCCCGCAGGCATTCTGGCTCCTGTCGTCCGGCCTCCCACGCATGGCCGACACGGTTTTCCAGGTCGCTTGCGTAGCGTTTCAGTACCCTGGACAGGAGTGTTGCCGTCACACTGACCTGCCGGTTTTCTTCTTCACGCTGCTTCATCAGCAGCTCGCAAACCCGCGCACAGGTGATCCCTTCACGGCGATATTCCGCCATCGGCATGTCACCGATCGCTTTCATCAGAGACCAGACTTCCTTTTCGTCGGGATGCTGACCGCGCTCCCTGCACGCGACCGATACGCCCTCTTCCGTCCAGACCAGCAGGATCAGGGGTTCATCAAAAGTGAACATATTTTCAAGCTGCACACACAATTCTTCACGGGTTCCAAACATCAGTTTTCTCTCTTGTCAGGTCACAGGCCGGGCTTTCGCCCGGCAGGGTAAGTCAGTTCTGAAAGGTTTCATCCAGTACCAGGGCTTCACGGTACGCCTCCAGTAGCAGGGTGTTGATCCGCCGCAGGGTCTGCGCGGCCATCCGTTCGGCCAGGGTGGCCGTATCGTGCCGGTGCTGTGATTCAAGACGGTTCAGCAGCATCCTTACATCACACATGGCATTACTGAGCGCAGCGACGTCGGCGCGCAATGCTTCAAGCCCCGGATAATTCATGCGGCCTCCGGATAATCGGGATAGAACGCGCCGTCATTGGCTGCCGGCATTCGTCTGGCTCGCTCAACCTGAGCCAGACGGCGCACCCCGGCGGCGTGGTACTGCTCCAGCATCTCAATACCGATATACCGTCGACTCGCTTCGGCAGCCGCCACGCAGGTCGAGCCGGAGCCGGCGAACGGATCGAGAACAATCGCCCCTGGACGGGTCAGGGATTCAATCAGCGGGCGCAGACTCTGCACCGGCTTTTCAGTTGGATGATGATGATTGCCCGTGTATTTCCAGGGGATCACGTCCGGGATGGGGCGGTCCGGCGTCTGCGGACGACCTTTGGCCAGCAGATAGGCGTTTTCATGGGTGTAGCCAACAAAGGTGGATTTGGAGGCATAGGTTTTGGCAAACACCACATGCCCGACAATCCGGAATCCCGCCGCTTTCCAGGCACTGATAAACAGATCCGCACGGTTCCAGGCATAGAAACTCACCATCAGACTGTCATTTTTCAGTACACGGAACATTTCATGACAGGCAGGCTGGAGCCATTCCGCCGAATTATCACCCGCCAGTGTGCGGCCGGAACGGTCTTTGTAGCCAACCAGGTACGGGGGATCGGTCAGAATAAAATCGACGGCACGCGCCGGAAAACGCGACATAACCTGCACGCAGTCACCCAGAATAAAACGGGACATGGACACACTCCTCTCTGATATGCGGCACCCTGTTGCGCCGTGCCGCCACAAAAACCCGGCGAAAAGAGGAGGACGCAAGGGCGACGCCGCAAGCCGCAGCGCAAAACCTTCGCGGGCTGAATGCACCGTGAAGGGTGCGAACGGGTGAGGACGGAGACGAAGTGAACCCTTGTGGCCGGAGCGGCCGGGTTAGAGTGAAGGCACGGCGCTAAAGCCCGCCGCCGGCTGGCGGCATAAATGTGGAGGGCACTGACATCCTTCATTACCCGTTTTGATAGCTCATGAGGTCATTCAGGTGTAACTGCACTGGCCGGGTTACAGGATTCTGGCTGCCGAAGCATGCGGGTCACGTGCTGAAAGCAGCGATAAAGGTGTGGAGGATGGAGATAGCTTCCCTGATGGTCGAGGCAATCGGGTTAGCGTAAGGCATGGGGGGTTATACGGTTTCTAAAGATGTTACGTTGGGGAATTTCACATTAGCTTATAATGTGATTTACATCACAAAAAAGTGCATTATAATTGCTGGGATATTAGGCGTTTAGTTTTGACGGCAGGGATCAGATGTCACCCTGCCATTTTTTTATCTGCCGCTGCCAGGTGACGGATTTAACGCTAACGATGCTGGCCTGCAGAGCCACCAGAACGTTCGTCCGATCTTCGTCTTCCAGCTCTTCGAGCTACCTACTCTTCCCTTCTGACTGATACTCATACTCATGACCCGCGCTCTGACTTTTTATCGTCAAAAGCCAGGAGAGCCCCGATACATATCAGCGAAGCGTAGCTGATCTGTATCGCGATAGTCACTGGTAGAGAGATGTTATCAACCAGAACACCGGGAACGACGAAGACCACACCAGTCAGTATCATCCCCCTGCCACTCTTTTTAACAAGACCCGGCCAATGAGATTCAGGTATATTCCGGGCGCGCAGAATATTGTGAATGAATTGTTCTACTGTTCGCTTAATACCTGACATGTTTTAGTCTCCGGTTGCCCGTCGCATTTTTTCTTTATTCCGGCTGCTTTAGAACGGAATCTTTGGATGACAGACGGTTTTAGTTACCCGGCATCCTGATCATAGCATCGGCCACACCTGCAATACGTGAATCGTTTATTTTTCTGATTAGAACTATCATATGCAGTGCCAGAAATATGATAAAAAATTTCTCAACAAATCACCGCAGGCATTCTAATACACCAGAGTGCAGGCCTTGATCCATCCCCGGCTACGGCTACGGCTACGGCTACGGCTACGGCTACGGCTATACTGAAGCGGCAACGGAAATTAATCGATTATTTCCTCATTAACCTCCACCTCTAATTTTAACATGGTCCCAGTTGAGTGGTTGAGACCACGGTCCCAGTTGAGTGGTTGGGACCACGGTCCCAGTTGAGTGGTTGGGACCACGGTCCCAGTTGAGTGGTTGGGACCACGGTCCCAGTTGAGTGGTTGGGACCACGGTCCCATTCTGATGGGAGAAAAGTTAAGTAGAATTTAGATTTATCGGGTTTCTGCTTTTTCTAACTGTTCTAAAATTTCTTCCATTCTTTCAATATAATGCTCAGGGATCTTAGAACGGTCCAGACTAAAAACAACTTTATTGCCTTTATATTGAGCCATTGCACCCGGTACAAATTCGCGTTTAACGGGGACGGTAGAAGAGGTAGCAGTTTTAGAAGCTTTGAGAACATCCGTTAATGACTGAATGATCTCGTCTGTTTCAAATACAATCCCACTTAGACGCTTCTCTGATAATTCATGAATTTTACTAAGGAGAGCAGCTTCATTGTCGCTGAAATGGCGACTCAAATTATCTCCGGCTCGAGCAGATAGCTCGCCAGGATGCGAGAAGAGGGCAATCAATTCACGAGGTAATTTAGATGTGCAGATGCATCTTGTAATAATCTTCCGCGATATATGCTCTGCATCAGCCAAAGCAGAAATATTACCTTTAAATTCATTTTCAAGACGGGATGCGTAACGCTTTCCTCTTTCATATGCGCTCGTAGGTCGATAATCGTTACCTAACTTGCACAACGAGTCCATTTGCTCGTCGTCAAGGTCTCCTACGAGAATACGATATTCACTTGATGTAAGTATGGCCGTCATACGACGACGACTTCCATCAGCTACTTCAATACCATCAGCTACTTTTCTGCCGAATGCTGGGTTTTGCTGGCCAGTAAGCAGGAATGAAGGGATCAGGTCATCAAGTGATTCCTCTGTAAGAAATTCTTGATCACGTTCATTCCCGCTCCAGACAGAAGTAGACTTTTCAATCTTATTGCCTGGGATGGTCTCGAGGGTAAATTTAACCTCGCGACCACATACAGGGAGGGTGATGGAGTTGCCCTTTGCCATAGCACCGACCCTTGCAATTAGTGAGTCAACCATAGGTGCGGCTGGCGCAGCGGTTGGAGCTGCTGTTGCCTGTACTGGAGAAGATTTAGGGATAATTGGTGCACGTTTCATTATCGAATCTCCCAACGCGGTTTGATCAGCCGATCAAAGATCTCGTTACAAACAGGTTCCCAAATCGAAAGCGCATTGCGCCATGCTCCAGTTGAAGAGCGCTGATCGATAGCTTGCTCGAAAACAGTACGCATCCGTATTTGACCTTTCCCGACCTCATCTGTCTCGCGAACAACATTTTTGAGAACCATACTTCCCCAGGCATCTCTAATCTGTTCTTCCATCCATGGAGACTGTGATCCATTGTTATTACTGTACTTTGTAAGCAGGATTCTGACATCAGGCTCAAAACCTTGTAAGTCGACGTTCTTCAAAAGGTCGCGTAGCATGTCAAAAAACTGCAGTGCTGATGTGTAATCAAAGAGCTCAGCAGGGGTAGGGACAATTAATACATCAGCCGCACACACCACGTTAATCGTTCCGATGCCAAGGTTCGGTGCGCTATCAATTACAATAACATCGTAGTCCTGGGCAACGGTTTCGATTGCGAGACGAAGCATCATATGAGGTTCAGTAGGCAATTTTCCTTCGTCATAATGACTCATAAGTTCTGTTTCGATACGGTGCAGCGCCAGACAGGACGGGATAATATCGAGTCCCGGCCAACAAGTTGGTTTTATAGCATATGAAGCATCATCACGTTCGCCCAGATAGAAAGGGAGCAAGGTATCTTCTGCATGGATGTGTAAATCAGGAACCCATCCATGGTACATAGATGCAGTTCCTTGTGGATCATTACCTTCAATAAGAAGAACACGCAGCCCTTTCAAAGCGAGATCTTGAGCCAAATGTACTGATACAGAAGTTTTATAAACCCCACCTTTATGCGCAGCTACACCAATAACAGGTGGCATGCTCTCATTTGGCCTGCGAAGGCGCGTACCAAAAACATCACGCATGTGGTTAATCTGTTCGATTGTATAACCCACTCGCTGTTCTACACGGCCACGCATCTCCATATCAGGATGGGGGAGGCGACCCGCTTTTTCTGCATCTCGGATAGCCTGTGATGAGACGCCAATGAGATCAGCGGCCTCACCAACACGCCAGCGGCGCGTGATTTTCCTTGCCTCTGGGCTGTCATCATTAAACTGAGCTACCGCAATAGCTTTTGTCATTTCATGACCGGCGGCTATGCATTGATCAAGAGTATCCATTAATCCCATTGTAAGTTCCTTATCACCAACTTTGCATAATTATATTAAATCTTGGAAATCCATGCAAAGCAACACTAAAAATGCAAACTCAATCAAAATTTGCAAAGTTGTTCAAAAAACGAAAGGTTACGGATGTGCTCATGCAAGCTGTAAGTGATGAATAAAATAATGAATTATCGTAAGTAGAGAAACTTCAGGGATGGGAAAGAATTGCGGGGTGACTTACCTTCAATGAGAAGGGAGTTGAAGCGGGAAGGGGGATGTAATTCAAAAGGGAGCTATAGAGGGAAACTGCGCAGCGAAGTATAAGGAGGAGAACAGAAAAAGGGAGCTCAGGAGGGAGGAGGTATCGGATTAAAGCAGAAAAGGGAGCTATAGAGGGAAGGTATATGGCAGTGGTTAAAAAAGTTGTGAATAAACGGTAAGAAAAGGGAGCTACTACGGGATTCATGTAAATGGATTGGGAAAGGGCCGCCGATGGAGTATAAAAAATAAACTGAAGCATGATCAAACGGGAGTTGTAGCGGGTAAGAGAGGAGTTGAGTTGTAGAATCGACAACTCAAGTTCATGTAAATCATCCCGCCACAGGTCACATAGTATAGAAGCGCATGCTCGAGAGCTATTTCCCGTTTCAGCTCCCTTTCGAACAGCGCCGCTTCCCACCACAGGTCACTTTTGCCCGCTACAAATCACCTGGTTTCAGAGCCGGATTACGGCTCAGGACGCGCACCATCGTCTCACGCCCTTCTTTTTTAAGGAGATAATCTAGATACCCTATACCTTTCAGCTTCTCCAGAGCGGCACGAATTACCTTGTTCTGGTCGCTGATACGGTTAGTAAGCATCAGTCGGGCACGCAATCTTGTAAATGAAATATCAGCAGGTCTCTCCGGCAGACTTGCTAAATACGTGTACAACGCCTGTGCTGCTTCTTGTCGCGGTAATGCATTAAGGGGCTTTTTACGTAAAAGGGTCAGATAATCTGCCCGGTACAGCTCCCATAATTTGCTGTCAGCTTCCAGCTCGATGGTATCCTCATCTGCATTAAAGCGCCCTGTTTTGAGTAACCCAGTGACATAGGCTCCTCTAGAACCAATGGTACTAAGGGTTATAGTCTTGCCACGTATACGAGTAAGTGAGTCACGGATGTTGGCACGAAGCCTGGAGTCTAATCGCTTAGAAGGGATCTGGCAGAGGTTTGCAAATTCATGAAATGAAAGCGTGATAGCATTGCTGGCAAGGCCATACTTTGAAAAAGCATGGATAATCCCCATCCATACCTTCAAATCGGTAGACAAATTGAGCCTAGGCCCAGTAATCATGATTTTCGTGTAGCCTTCCGACTTCGATAGCTCGAGAGAAGACAGTATTTCACTGGCATCGATGGCATCACCTGCATCACCGCTTTTGTTCGCAGGAACGAAGATCCCCAGGCGCATTAGCGCAGCTGGCTGAACACTAGAATTGCTCGTTACTGTTAATGACTTTCCTTGTCCCTCTTCAGAATCAGGGATGGCATCAGGAAAGAAGTATGTGTTTTTATTAGGGTTTTCCAAGTTATCCACCTTGTGAAGAAATGATCTTATAGCAAAGAGGTTTTTCCCGCTATAGCTCCCTATGTTTCCCACTTTACCTCCCTTTCTTCCCGCTGCAAATCCCTTTATGCCCCCAGCAGCTCCCTTTTGTCCCGCTGCAACTCCCTTTTGTCCCGCTTTAACTCCCTTTTATCCCGCTACAGCTCCCCTTAACCCTTATCTAAGCCAGACGTGGCGCGGCTTACAGCGATCGGGGATCTATTTGGTTCTATATGGTTCTGTTTGGATCCGAATAGGATCTATTCTGGATCTTACATATTGGATCTATCAGATGTATATGTGGATAACTCTGAGCAGTAAATGAATTCAATTCATAACATTATTGGATGTTCCGCCCTTAGCAACCGGATGAACCCACCTTCTGACTACTACAACTAACAGGCTGATCAACTCTCATCTGCTTAGCTTTCACGTCATTAGATTTACAGATCATAAATGCGAAAGATAAGCAGCTTGCTGTGAAGCTTTCGTATTTGAACAAACGAAGTGCGTTAGGCATTGTGTGACGTCTACAAAAACTATAAAAAATTCACCAACCTCGTCTGTAAATGACTGTATGGGTTTGCCAGACAAATCCACAACAAATCCTCATCTTGCCATATTCGGGAATATTGACTTATAACCACTTTAAGGCCCTTTAACCAATACCTTTGAGCATAGCCACCGCCTCAGCCTCCGACATCTGGAACTGCACCCGGTGACGGGCAGCAACATCAAGCGCAAACACCTTCGTGTAAACCTCCGTTGAGCTGCTCGACTTATGCCCCATCAAACTCTGCAGCACCTTCAGCGGTATGCCGGCATACAGCATATGCATCGCGTAGGAGTGCCGGAAGGTGTGCGGGGTCACCGGGACCGAGAACGTCACGCCGTCGGCGGCTGCGCTATCTACCGCCTCGATTAACCAGGTGCGGACCGTGCGGTCCGTGATCTCCCAGATGCGTGCCTTCTCCGTCCGGCCGGTACGCTTGTTACGGCGCTCAAGCGGAATTTTCAGGGTGGCAACCATCATCTCCAACTGACTGACGAACTGATTATCGGAAAGCGGAACCAGCCGGTGAGTCTGGCTGCCGGCAGGTGCGCGACCTGCTGTTCTGGCCGCTTTCTCCGTTCGCTGTTTGAGGGTGGCCAGCTGCACGAAGGGGTAGGGTGGCGCCAGGGAAAAATCCCCCCTTGTCAGGGCCAGGGCTTCATTAATACGTGCGCCCGTGTTCCAGAGGGTGGCCAGCAGCATCTTGCGGTGCAGGTCGGGCACATAATGGAGCAGGGCGCTGACTTCCGGCGCCAGCAGGTATTTCGGAAGTTCGTCCTGAACCAGAGCCATCTGGCGTAATGCAAGAGCCGCGGAATAGTCGATTACGACCGGCAGCGACACGGGCTGAACAACCGGGGATTGTCCGGGCAGTGAGAGATAATTCATAAAGCCTCGTCGGAGCAAATATCAGTGCAGGGCTGCGCTGGCAGTAGTTTTTTCGTCAGATCTGCAGCACACTGAGTTGTTCAGATCGCACTGATGGTGAAAGCTGCTTAGCTGGATGCCGAATGGACCGTACAGTGCATCACCGGCGCATCCGGGGAAGCCGGTCCCGGCAGGATCTGATAGTCGGTAGCAGACGTGACCCGGTAAATGCTGTAGTCCTCATACGAAACCGTACTGGCTTTCAGTAAGCCGAGAAAATGTTCTTCGCGATTGCGCGCATATGGAAGCGAAAGCCGGATGGTTGCTGGATCGACGGCGAGTTTCTGACGCGTGCCTTCCAGTGTGGTTATCAGGCGGTAGGTCTCTATCCGGAAGGGTGCCTCCCAGCCGACGTTCTTCTGGGTGTAGGTCACGTCAAACACCATCCGATCACCTTCATTCTTCAGGACCACTCCTGTCAGCAGGCTTTCAACACGCACAGGCTCAGCCCGTCCTTTGATCCGGATTTCCTCTAATTCGCGGCAGGCTACAGTCATCCCGGGCTTCTGGCTGGCATTTATCATTCGCATTTCACTGAGCGTTGCCGTACCTGCATCTCGTGTAGTCACACCCAGCAGGGCCGTTAGACCTATCATATAACCGGTCAGTTTACTCATCGTTCCTACATCCTTTTCGTAAATATCTGAACTCTCTTTAGAGAGAAATCCCGCCCTTAGCTACCGTTGTTCAGTTGTAGCAGCTTTGGCGATCTCATCCACCGCTTCTCTAACCGAAAAGGACAGTCTGTCCTTTGGTGAAAACTGGACCCAGTAGCACAGATATGAGCCATAGTTCTGGTCGGTATGGCGGGGGTCATAATCTACGCTGAAGGCGTAAATTTCCCGATTACCAAGCTCCCATTTTGTAAGCTCACAATAGCGGGTATAGAGCTCCCTGAGGTCTTCAAATAAATCCCCTTCGCGGATCGGGCCAGATTTCTTCACGGCCACGCACTGATCCATAAAATGACTAACGGCGGCCTTTTTGGATTTGAATTCCTTCTGACCAATCTTCACCTGTATTGAACGTCCCATCCTGATCTCCTTTCTGGTTTGCTGGCAAATAGTCACCTAGAGTAATAATGACGCGCGGCATAATCGGCTGCGCCCACCCTTGTATCTGTCACTCTAATGATTTTCCTCTGCGTTCATCATTTGCAAGCTGATAATAAGCAGGAATATAACCACGCTGTTAAATTACCGGAAAGCCGTTTCCGGCAGATCCGACTTTCTGGCGTATCACAACTTTCCGGAAGTGTACCACGGTGAGTAAATAAGCAAAGCGCCCTTTTCCGGGGGTGAGTGGGCGGTCGCGGGGAAGAGGCGCATCACAACATATAGTGCCATAAGCAGCTGATGAAACCGCTACATATTGTGTTGTTGGGCTGCGGCGCGCCGGTGCATCTGAAGAAGATCCGGAACTTGGAGTTTCCGGATCCTTGGAGGAGAAAGGAGACATTATTGCACTGAAAGCAACAATGTAAACTTAGCTATGCTGATAACAGCACAATGCAAAGTAAGCAACAGTAAAAATCATTTATTGCTGAAACAGCAATAAACAACCCTGGTGTGCGCCCTCATCCTTCGGTCGCAGGGTCAGAATCAGATCGCACAGGATTGATGACTATCTTGTGTTCATCCCGGCCGGTTCCCATTTTTGGCGGCTGAATCAGGCCAGCTTCGCTGAGTTGTTCAGCCAGCTCCCATAACTCTGCTGTGTGAGTTATTTTGCGGAACCTCTCCTGGGGTAACAGTCCATGGTAGCTCTCATCGGCGAAGCTGTTCAGCACATTATGGAGCGTGTTTTTATCGGCATCTCCTGCGGCCAGGCAGCTTTTCAGGAGGGATAAGCGCAGGGTGTCGTCATACATCCAGGGGCTTAGTTCAGCCAGCAGTTCTAAGGGAAGCAGCTGTACCTCATCCATCAGGTCCGGATCGTTATCACGAAGCCAGCGCAGGGCACGCACCCTGATATTCAGACCGATACGCCCGTTACCGAACAACTCCCGGGCCAGTTCTCTGTCGAAACTGTCATCGATATAGAATATTTCTTCAGGCTCCCCGGACAGAAGTTCCGGTCGCCGGGCAATATGGTTGCAAAGCAGAGTATTCATCCTAGTTACATTATTCTCTTCGCCACTGAAAGCATTATACAGTGCCGTAAAGACCTGAATTGTCGGAGCCAGCTTGTTCAGTGAACATAATACTTCGGCATTCCTGAGCGGAATGTTTTTGGGGATTTCCATAATAAGTACTTTAAAGCAGCTCATCACTGTCCATAAAGTATCTTCCGACACCTCAGGGGAAGCAATAAATTTGGTTAAAAACGTCTCGAAAACGTGTTCTGAGGAAATGACAATATTTGCTGGCTTTAACATGTCGTGTTTAGCGTTAGCCCAGCGAACAAGGTCGTAAGGTATATTAATCATCTCATCATGGAGCAGATGAACAAAATTGTCCAGACTTGGTGATATACGGTCATAAGAGAGTAAAAGGCTGTAGGTATTGATTTCCGGAGCCGCTGGATCTCTGGGAGATAACTCGGACTGGTTTTCGATCAAATCTATGTTGTCGACACAAAAATCCATGCGATTTATAATCAGCTCCGCGGTGCTGAGCATCATAAGATGAGAGCTAAGCAGTTCGGGGATACGGTCAAATTCAGCTGAGGTAATAAATAAATCAGACACGAACGCATCTATGTTGTTATTTATTACATTTTTTAATTCAGGAATGCCAAGTGACTCAAGGCACTGTAAGGGTCTGCGTGCAAAATCCAGCCCGCCCTTGTTCTGCGACAACAGCAGATAAATATTCTGAAGGTTCTCTGCCGAATAGGAAAACAGCCCCTCAGAGACCAGGCGAGTGACCAGGTCCCGGTGTTCTTCTGTTGTCACAACCGGAATGTGGGGTATCAGAAAGCGGTTACTGATGAGTGTGTCTGAAAACATCTCCGTATGACTTTCAGGTACGAATTCAATCAGTGATGCTGAGCCGGAAATAATTCCGTCTGCCCGATCATAAATATCATCGTTTAACCATGTATGCTTATATTTGTTCAGGCATAGCATCAATGCGAGCATCTCCTGAACAAACTCCTGCGGTTCAGATTCAGAGAGATATGTCAGGAGTTTCCTGAGTAGCTTTTCGTCCTGCATAAAGATTTCACAATACCGGAGCCGGAGCTCCGGGGTGAATTCACGCTGGATCAACGCCAGTAACTTGATCGCACGCTCACCGCCTGACTGGCCGAGCAGCGCTGCCATATTCTCTTTCAGCGTTTCGGGTGCATTATCAAGCAGCCAGTGAATAATGTCCGGATGTTGCGCATTTTCCCGTTCGATAACAGCCAGCCTTTTTAAACGGGCAACCACATTAGGGGTATTTTGCAGGGGGATAGTGAACGACTCCCCGGCTTCATTGCCGGCCATTACCGACTTAATAAAGATGTTATCATTATCTGTCAGCACCCCCGGCATGAAGACGGAGCGGAAAGACATGTAGTCAGTCGACATATAGCCGCTGGACAGCAGAAAATAGACAAAGTCGAGCTGCTCGTTCTGACGCGGGGTCAGTTCCTTTCCGTCATTAACCTGTTGCAGGACCCAGCCGCGGAAGCCAGATTTCTTCATACGGTTGATGATCCCGGAAACGGATTCGGCCCTGATGCTTCTTTTCTCTGTTTCAAGTAAGGTTATGGTGTTTTTAAGGCGTGAAATACTTTCATCTGTTTTTTTGTCTATCAATTCACTCCGTTCTTCATAGGCCGAGCGGAGCGAACTGATCTCATTTACACCGACCTGCAGAATAGTATGATGACTGTTACTATCGATGATTCTAAACCCGTCACTATTCAGTAGCTTTACAAAGTCGCCTTCATTATCGAGAACATCTTTCAGACTAAAAAAAGAAGCATTATAAAAAGAAAATTTATCTTTGTATATTTCATTAATATACGGAGAAAGCAATTCTTTACGCAGTGCCTCCCGGTGGATGTTTTTTTCACTGTTAATACGATTTAACTGATTTTGCTCAAGGCTTATCTGCGCATTAATATCTGTAACATACTTTTGGTGAATGAACCGGTCCACATAAGCATCCATAAAATGGAATACAATGCCGCCTTTTTTATCAATACTGTGGTAATCCTCAGCGCATAAATTCTTATACGCAATCATCGCCAGAAGCTTAGGGGTGTTCTCCCGATTGTTAACTATATTCTGATATAGTCTGAATTCATTGGTGATGTTGTGCATAACCCGCATATCAGGGATGAAAGTGGCGATCCTGCTGATACATTCATCCAGTCCTTTCTGTTTTCGCTCCTCCTCGGTGAATTTATTGCTGAAATGGTCAGACGCATTATCCTTATCCATCACCGGAATGACAGGTATAACAAAATCAAAAAATTTAGTCCGTGATTCCGCAGAGCTGAAAAGATCGTCCCTGACAGCATAAATAAACTTTAAAGGATTTCTGTCAGAAAGACAGTTGTTAATTATCTGATTAATTTCACGTAACTTAATAAAAATGCGATTATTATTGAGGCGGTCAAGATCTTCGAATATAACCACATCATACTTTGTGGAATCGAAAAAGTAGACGATCTCATCAATGTAGACATTCAACAGGGATGGGGACGATGACTTTGTCGTCACTGCACCTTTCAGAATATCTACTTTATCCAGGCTGACTTTTCTGTCAAAGATACCGGTCCGGTGCAGCTGATACAATAGCAGGGCCAGTGAGCCCAGAACCGATATTGCAGCCCCGAGTAGGCGTGCTGGAAAAGGCCATGCAAGAAGCTTATGACTTAATGCCACCGGCAGTGAAAGCCTGGCGGTTACGTAGTCAGGCGCAAGAAAAAACAGGGCAACGCCTGCCAGCATCATTGTCAACGTAAGCAACGCGGCAGATTTCAGTATCTGCCCTGCCGTAACACCTGAGATTCGCTCAATGCGGGAGTAAGGCAGCTCATTTTTTTTATTTTTATAAAGGATCTGTTGCAGGATGCTGTATTCAATGGACTTCTCTGAAGTCTCTGCGTTTTTTTCAACCTCTTCAGATTTCCCTTTCTCGGGCTGCGCTTCTTTTTCTGACACCGATTTCTGCATATCAAAATCAGCAAGAGACACGGTTAACACACGCAGCGCCCCTTCCTTTGCCTGACACCAGGTTTTCAGTACCGAGCTCTTTCCGGCGCCGTAAGGTCCGGTGACTGCAACGTTACGTATGTCGGGCTGGCTGTATGCAAAATTCAGGGCTTCGATATAGCTGGCGGCTTTTTCTTGCTCCAGAACCGCTGGAGTGAGTGCTTCATATCCGAGTGCATTTACTTCGCCACTGTCACTCTCTGCGGCAGGCAATGTAAGCCAGGGTGTGGGTATCATTTTCAGGCTCTTCCATTAGTTGTTTTGCACAGTATTTCACTGGTTTTCATCAAGTTCCATTCCAATTCCGGTCGTAAGGTCACACGACAGCTGAAAGCTGCGCTGACACGCCCGGGTAAAGCCCTGCACGTAACCGGTAGGTGCTTTTCTTGTGCCCGGTTCGCAGCAAATGCAGCTGTTTCTGGTGCAAAACTGGGTGCTGGAAATGATCGTGGCGGGGCAGTTATTCACCTGGTTTGTAATGGATCTCTTGCGGCACATACATGTGAGATACCGGCCGTCTAGGCAGGCACGTTTAGGTGGTGAGACTCACAATCTGGATGGCGCAATTTTTTTCCAGCCTGGCAATGGTAGGGCATCAGAACAAAGCCAGTTAAAGGTAAGGATCCTACTTTACCTTTTTTCGGATCTGCACAGAAAAAGAAAGCTGACCCGGACTTTATGGCGGAGCGCGAGGATGTGGTCAGCGACGAAGGACGATTTGACCTGTGAACAAAATGTATATGCTCGACACCTGTATCTGCTCGTTCATCATGCGTGAGCAGCCAGAAGCCGTACTGAAGCGCCTCGAGCAGGCAGTGCTGCGCGGCCACCGCATTGTGGTTTCGGCCATCACCTATTCAGAGATGCGTTTCGGTGCCACCGGCCCGAAGGCCTCCCCGCGCCACATCGAGCTGGTTGACGCGTTCTGCGCCCGCCTCGATGCCATCCTGCCCTGGGAACGCGCCGCGGTGGATGCGACCACGGAGATTAAGGTGGCGCTGCGCATGTCCGGCACGCCGATCGACCCGAACGACCCGGCTATTGCCGGGCACGCCATCGCCGCCGGCGCCGTGCTGGTGACGAATAATGTGAGAGAGTGTGAGCGGGTACCGGGTCTGGCGCTGGAGGACGGGGCTAAGTAAGCGCTGGCTTCAGGAAAAGTTTCTGAATTTTCCCGGCATGGAATTTCAGCATGCCGGGAGAATTTTATCTGGACCAGCGACAGGGACAATGCCACTGGCCGAAGCATATTGGGCAGGCAGAAAGGTATTCTGTTTATACCGTATCTTTCATAGCTGCTGCCCACTGCTCAATCTGATTTTTCATAATAAACCGGACCTCATTCATCCCAATGTGGTTATGTTTTTCCATATACACAACACAGGGATAGCTTTCTGGCGACAGGCGTTTCAGTTCAGGTACCACGTCTTCCTCATAAGAGATGACGGAATCACTTCTTGCCAGTTCAGCCTCGGACGTCATAAAACCAACTTCAATTAACCACGTTCGAAACTCATTAAAACTCTTCAAATATTGCATATCACAACCTTTATACTGTCCAGAACATGAAAACATCAGTCATCCGGAAGGGTATCCGGGGAGACAAAATCATTTTCAAGCCAGGAGGTCAGACGGAGAAAAATATCATTTTGCAGGGATGTTTTGCTGTACATCATGTAGACGGGGATTGGCTTTAACTCAATGTCATAGGCTAAAGCCCGGATGTCATAGATATGCCTGAATTTTTCGTAGAGCCAGACAGGAATTATTCCGACCGTATCCGTGCATGCAATAACAGACCCGATGGTAAGCATCGACCCGCTGGTGAAACCAAAATCTCTGTCCCCCATCTGATTATTGATGTTTACCTGGCCAAGCTGGATATCGAGCCCGAGGGAATCAAATAGTGAAAAGCGTTCCAGTTTCGCTTCTTCCACACTGATGTGACTGCCAAGCCTGGGGTGTTCCCGGCGACAGACAAAGGTGCTTTCCTCAACAAAGAGAGGATGCGTTTTAAGCGAAAAATTGTAAGAAGGTAAAACATCGAAAACCAGATCTACACCCCGCGAAAGCAGAAGATCTTCACTGGTATCCTGCTGCCGCATCAGATCGCGGTGAATGATTTTGCAGCCCGGGGCGTGCTTCTCCACCCATGACGCCACAGAAGGCAAAATACGCAGCGACAGGTACGTCGAGCAGTGAATAATCAACAAATCCTTACAGGCTGCCGTGGCCAGGGCCTCAAGGCTCTCAAGCAGATCAGTATACTTTTGTGATAACTGGTGGTGGATCATATCTGCCGTCGTCGTTGACGTCAGCCCCATGCCATTGCGGACAAACAGAGGGTCTGAAAAATATACCCGCAGTTTTTGCAGGGACTGGCTGAGGGAAGAAGGCGAGAGGCCGAGAGACCGGGCGGCTTTTGTCACGCTACCAAATTTATAAATTTCCTCAAAGATCCCCACCAGGTTAAGGTCAAGCTCGCTTGCCAGCGGCGTTCTCTTCTGCATTACATTGTCCCCTGAGTAAAATAAATTTCCCGAATACTTTATCTTTACTTCATGTAGTGTAATACACCACTAAAAGATCGCTACAGGTAAATCCGTGTCCTGATCAGGCAAAAGTGTTTTCTGAAAAAAATTTATTGTATTCAATTAATTTTCCACGAAAATACCGTACAAATGAAGCTGCAAGATCCTCTGACACGGGCAGGCGCTACATCTGTTCTTCTTTTCTATTAAAGGGTGTTATCTGTATGTTGCTGATTTAACATTTGTAACCGTATGTTTTTTATATTTAAATGCAGTTCATTTCTAAGGTCAACTTGCCAGTGAGAGGGTGTTTTTTATTTTCTGAATAACTTCTGTAATAAATGCGGCTTTCAGAAGTCTCCCCACTATAGGATAATTCTCGTCAGCAGAATTAATGTTAAATTCACTCACTGTGTTCACATGGCTGATTCAGGTCATTACAGGTTATTTGTATTTGTCTGATATTTTACCGGATTAATACCAATACCACCTGGCGTGAATATAGCTTATTGCTAACATATAAAAGAAGACCCTATGAAAAATAATGTTATTAATTACTCCATTATCATGACGGGGATCGTATTACCTTTACTTCCTGCCCTGTCTCATGCCACCGGCATGGTGCCGGAAACTACTGCCCTGCTGATTGATGAGGCAGAAGGCGGTGGCATCATGGAGCAAAACCTTTAAATACGCCTCAGTGAGCGCGAGCTGGCAGCACGAAATTGACAGCGACTCTGGCAGAAAGAACGACGTGGACGGTCGCAACAACTATCAGAGTGGCGGTGACACGTTTTACGTCAACCTGAGCATTCCGTTCGGCACGCAGAGCGTAAATACCTATATGCGCGACGACGGCAACACAAGCAGCTACGGGCTGCAGACGGCAGGCAATATTACGCCGGCGCTGGGCTACAACGTCTCGGCGGAGAAGACAAATCAGAGCGGCGACTACACCGCGAATGGCGGCCTGAACGCCAACCTGCACTACACGCGTTTAAGTATTAATGCCGGTACCAGCGGCAAGAACAGTCGTAACACCTCGGTGACGCTCGACGGGGGTATTGCCGCTCACAGCGGAGGCGTGACCTTCTCGCCGTATGCGGTGCAGGAGACCTTCGGGTTAGCGTCGCTCGGCAAACCGGTGGCCGGGGTGGAAATCAGCACCCCTCAGGGTACGGTGTGGACAGATAAATGGGGTAATGCGGTGGTGCCATCACTGAATGCCTACCGGAACTCGAATGTGATGGTCAACACCGAAACGTTACCGAAGAACGTGGATATCAGCAACGGTATGAAATCGGTCAGCGCCGGACACGGCTCGGTGAGCCAGTTGCAGTTCGGTGTGCTTTCAGTTAGACGCGTCATGCTGAAGCTGACGATGCCGGACGGCAAGCCAGTGCAGAAAAGGCGCTGTGATTTTTGACAGCAGCAACGAGTACGTCACCACCGCAGTGGAAGATGGTGTGGTCTTCGTTAACGACGCGGAAAACGCCGGGGACCTGTACTCCCTGACGGACGATGCGGGTCAAAAATGCCGGCTGGCATTCACGCTCAGTGACGAGCCGAACCTGAATGAATTTTATGAAAACGTCGCTGCGACCTGTAAGCCATAGCGACGGGAGAAAGACGATGCGTAACCGTTTTAAGAATACCGGCACGACACTGACGGTACTGATTACCGCGCTGCTCCTGCTGAGTGGCCAGGCGATAGCGGATATCAGCAACTGCCAGATAAACATCTCCCCGGCGGAGCAGAACTACGGCAGCCTGCTGAAAGGCAACCTGACGTTCACCAGCACCGCGCAGGGAAATGTCACGCAGCTCAGCGAGCGTACCAGCAACCTGACCGTAACCTGCCCACAGCCCGAGCGGATGGATTTACGCTTTACCGGCATCAGTGTGGGCGACAGTAATTTCGGCTTTGGTGCGCAGGGCAAGGTGAAAGTAACCTTGAGTAGCGCGGTGCTGGACGGTAATGCCGTAAAGCTTGCAATAACCAAACATAAGGGTGTGATTCGGGACGATATCGTTGCTGACAGTCACGACCTGTACGCGGCGGACGAAATCACCGTCGGCGATAACAGCAGCGTGAAGGGCATGAACCTGAATGCGACACTGACCGTCACTCCTTACCTGCTTGAAGCAGCGTTTAAGGTACCGGACGCGTATCAACAGGAGGAGCGTATCGACATTGAATTACTGGGCATAAATTAAACAGTATCACTGTATAGCGGTGTGAAGGGAGAGACTTCTGTCGCCTGCACAAACCTAAAACTTTACTTAATTACAGTACATGGAGAATGAAAATGGAAATGAAATCAATCCTGAAAATGACCGCTGTTGCCGCCCTGATGGCCACAACTACCTCTGCTTTCGCGGGTCCGACCGCCACGCTTCGTGTCACCGGGACCATCACGCCGGGTGCCTGTACGCCGGTGCTGGCTAACAATGGCGTTATTGACTTCGGTGAAACCTCCGTTGATCAGCTGCCGGCGACCGGCACCCTGGCGCTGGCCGGTAAAACGGTGACCGCCACTGTGACCTGTACAAGTGCTACCAAAGTGGCGATGAGTTTTGTTGATAACCGCGCGGACTCCGTTCCGGCGCATACCAATGAGCCGACCGCCGCCGGCACCGTCTTCGGTCTGGGTAAAGCGGGCACTATCAACATTGGCTCCTACGGCCTGAGCATCGCCAGCATCCAGGGCGACGGCACTGCCGGTGACCTGCTGATGAGCAGCGATAAAACCAGCTGGAGCAAAATGACGCTGGATACCTTCGCGAACAACAACACCGCGCAGCAGTATCTGACGTTCGCGGCAACAGGCACCACTGATCCAAAAGAAGCCACCGTATTTACATTTGACCTGAAAGCAACTCCAGCCCTGAGTTCAGAGCTCGGCGCAATTACCGACACCGCAAACCTGGATGGTAACGCGACCATTAACTTCGAATATCTGTAAAGTTTCGGTGCTAATTACTAATTAACTGATCTGTATCCGGCCTGACAGTATGCGGCCGGTTGCTATCAAAAGGAATATGACTGATATGGAAAAAAATTCGATGAAAAAAATCTTTAAAGTTACCGCATTGGCCTGCCTGATGGCATCAATTTCTCCGGCCATGGCTGTGGGCCCGACAGCCAATGTGCAGGTTAAAGGCACTGTGAAGATGGGAGCCTGTACGCCGTCTCTGGATAATGGAGGCGTGGTTGATTATGGGGATATAAGCACGGATGTTCTTTCTTCATCAACAGATTATCAGCTGCCGATAAAATATATAAATTTTAGCATTCAATGTTCTTCTGATACTGTATTGAATTGGACCATTACTGATAATCGCGCACGAACTGAAGATATGTCTACAATTATACTCAACGTTGGGCAAAATAATGCTACTGCCACAAATAACAATAATTTACTTGGTTTGGGGTTGACGTCTGACAAAACTAAAATTGGAGCGTGGGCAGGTGCTTTTATGTATTTGCAACAAGTGTCAAATGTTCAAGATTCAGAAAATATCTTCAGTGATGATGGTATTTCATGGTCTTCGGCAGTAGGTGCAAATGGTACTTTTGTGGATGGTGTCGATCAATTTAGATATGTTGCCATTGCAACAAAGGGGTCAGTGATACCTGAGGCATTCACCTCTATGACAATTCCAGTTAAAGTAACGGCAGCCATTAATAAAAAAACAATGACGCATATAAAGGACGTGACAAATATTGATGGGAATATTACGTTCTCAATAAATTACATGTAATTGCATTGGAAATAAAAGCAGACTTCTTTTTCTTATTACCAACTACATGAATGCACAGTAATTTACATTAATAATTCATTGCAAAATGAATAATTGAAAACACCGTTATTCATTTTGCATCATTAAAAAGTTGATAACTTTAAATCAATGCATTCATAGATAAAAATCTTGAGCCACCAATGATGCGTAATAACTCACCACCTCCTGAATAACAATTAGCAGAAGTGCTGGCATTTGATGCTATCATTAATTTAACGGATTTTTTTAATCATGGACATTTTCTCTGCACGCAAATTACATATCTCTATTCTGGAATACCACCGCACTTTTCTGGCAAGTTCTATATTATCGAGTCTGATAATCTGTACAGATGCCGCACGGGCTCAGGGCCAGGTTGTGGTCACCAAAGGCGGCGAAGTCACCCTCACCGAAGCCCTCATTGAAACCCACGGGGACAATAACATTGCCGTCAGTGTGCGTGATACTAAAAGTCTAGCAACCCTTAAGAATATCGATGTACTGACAGATGGGGAGAACGCTGGAGGGCTTTATGCTGCCAGTGGAGGCAGTGTTCTGTTTCTTGGCGGTACGGTTACCACGGCAAACAGCATGGCCGTTCAGGCAATCAACGGCGGTCGCATTCATCTTGAAGATACTACGCTGACGAGCGCAGGCGCAGGCAAAGCTATGGTGTTTGTTAGTGGACGTGGCTCTGACATCAGCGGCGACAAGCTGACGCTGGCGGGTTCGGGAAGCGGTGCGACCGGGGTTTCCGTCGCCGACCACGCCGTTGTCTCGATGAGCAATGTCGAAATCTCGCTCACCGATGGCTACAGTGGCGTGAACGTTGCCAGTGCTGACCTCACCCTGAATAACCTGCATTTAACCCAGACCGGCACCGCCGCCCAGAACGTGGTATATGCCATTGGGGATGCCGGAAAAACCGCAACAATAACGCTGACTAAAAGCTACGTTGAGGCCACCGGGGCCAATGACACCCTGATCAATGCCAATAACAACAGCCATATCACCCTCAACGGGGGTGATTACGCCTCCCACGGTAACTATTTTACCGCGCTATCCACCTCGTCCACCAACAGCACGCTGGATGCCAGCGGTATAACGATCAGCACGGACGGATACACCTCTCATGGCGTCCGTAACCGCGGAGTAATGACCCTCGAGGACAGTACCATTTCGGTCACGGGCGATGCCTCAAACGCACTTTATAGCGAAGGCATATTAACTGCGTCCGGTATGACTCTGAGCACATCAGGTTCTGATGCGGGTGCAATCAGTGCCGCACGAGGTGGGTCACTTATTCTCAATGAGGGGACAGTAGAAACCTCCGGTGAACGTGGCTATGCGGTGGTTAACTACATTGGCTCGCATATCACCGCGACTGACCTGTCAGCAGTCACGACCGGGGATAGTTCGCATGCGCTGCTGGTTTACAGCGGTAGTGATTTATACCTGACTGACTCACGGGTAGAGGCGCGGGGGCCGGGCAGCGTGGCTCTATATGCCATGGGCGCTGGCGGGACCAACCCACAAACCACCATCAATCTACAAAACAGCCAGCTCACTAGCGTGCAGAACCAGGGGCTCTATGCATCGGGAGCGAATATGATGGTGAACCTGTCCGATGGCGCCTCATTTAGCGGCGGTAACGGCCAACTGGCGACAGTGCGCAGCGGAATGGCCGGGACGCAGGTAGTGGATTCGACGATTAAATTGAATGCCGACGGAGGTTCGACACTGACTGGCGACATTCTGACGGATGGTGGGGCATCAACGGTAGATGTAAAACTCTCCAGCGCTTCACAATGGTCAGGCGCCTCCCTGATGGCAAACGACATTCAGATAGATGATACCAGTCTGTGGGATATGACCTCGAACTCATCCATTTTAGCCCTTAATCTGACGGGCACGGTGAATTTCAGGCCACAGAACTACAGATTTTCTACGCTGCAGGTCAGCAACAACCTGACCGGAGGTGGGCATTTCATTATAAATACCCAACTGGGTGATGATAATTCCCCGACAGACAGGATAGACATCAAAGGTGATGCGACCGGAGATTATCGCTTGACCGTTAACAACGCGGGCGGAAGCGGGGCGCTTACGTCCGGTGACGGAATTGAGGTGGTGAATATCGACGGTACGGCAGCCGGGACCTTCATGCTGATTGGGCGAGTGGCTGCAGGGGCATATGAATACCAGCTGCAGCAGGGCGGTTCGCAGGATACGAACGACTGGTATCTGCGGTCCACCTATCTTGCGCCCGATCCAGACCCGACACCTGAACCTGACCCGACACCTGAACCTGACCCGACACCTGAACCTGACCCGACACCTGAACCAGACCCGACACCTGAACCAGACCCGACACCTGAGCCAGACCCGACGCCTGAGCCAGACCCGACGCCTGAGCCAGACCCGACGTCTGAGCCAGACCCGACGCCTGAGCCAGACCCGACGCCTGAACCAGACCCGACGCCTGAACCAGACCCGACGCCTGAACCAGACTCAAAACCTGATAATGGTGATACACCCTGGCGTGCGGAAGTACCAGGTTATGCAGCTGCTCCGTGGCTTATACAGCAATATGCCTTTGATGCAATGGGTACCTATCACCAGCGCACCGGTGGGAACGTTAGTCATAAGAACGGAAGCTGGGGAAGGATCGGAGGTCAGCATCTGGAAGCTGAAGCCGGGCGATTCAGTTATGACACGGACACCTGGTTTGCCCAGCTAGGAACTGATCTCTGGGAGGATTCGTCAGGATCACTCAGTCAGCGTGCGGGCTGGCTTGTCACAATAGGCAATATTAAGACCGATGCTCGTGACAGCGCCCGGGACGTCAATCCTCAGTTGTCTGTAGATACTGGTTCAGTAGAAACCACGGCTTACAGCGCGGGGGGGTATTACACCAGAGAAATGAAAAACGGAGGATACCTGGACATTGTCGGTCAGGCATCGTGGTATCACTCCAATTATCAAAGCCAGTCCAACGCCAGTCAGCACGGCTATGGGGCCGCCTTATCTGTGGAAACCGGTCAATCATTCCCGGTATATCAGCGCTGGCTGCTAGAGCCACAGTTACAGGCCAAAATACAACACCTGAAACTGGAGGATTTTAGCGATGATATCAGCCGAATTTCTGGTGCATCGGGTACACGAGCTCAGGCACGAGCCGGCATACGAGTGTATAGGGAAGATCCCGTTGTGATGCCATACTTAACTCTTGACGTTATGACTGATATCGGTAATGAACTGGCCGTCTCCGTTGCAGGAAAAAATATCCGGCCCGAGATGAGCGCTGATTACTGGCAGGCAGGCACCGGTCTGAGTGTAGAAATTAACCGGGCATCTCATCTCTATCTGGGGGCCCGTTATTTAAATACCGTTGACGGTACACAAAATGGCTACAACGGTAATCTGGGGATTAAACTCTCATTTTAATCCGTTCTGCAGAAGATATTCATATATGATTACGACATTCACGGACGGTGGAATGTCGTAATCTACTGAATAATGTATCTCTCAGTAAAATCATACCCACAATCTGCCAAGTTCCGGATATAATGAAATGATATATATACTGTCTGATGACAATTACTTTGCCCTGGGAATTGTCGGGTATTTTCAGGATGCGGGAAAGCCATCATCGCGTATCAGTGTTAATGAAATAGACAATACCGAATTTTATACGGGTGACATAATTATTCTGTCTATTAACAATTACATTGTGACAGAAAATATCCTGAAGCAACTTAGTAGAGTAAAGATAAGAGTCGTTACGTTTCTTGAGATTCGAAAGGCTTTTGACCTGACAATGATTGGCGGGTGGGGTATCTGCACAAAAAGAGCCTCCCCGCAGCGGATTTTGCAGAGTATCACAATGAAAAATAAAAATGACATAAAATCATTGTCTCCGTGCCAGTCCATTATACTGAAGGGTTTTTCTCTTGGATGCCCTGCAGAGACCATTTCACGCGATATGAATATCTCGGTAAAAACAGTCAGTGCTCATAAACTAAAAGGCCTGAGACGCTTGGGTCTTGGAAATATTACTCCGTTGTTTGGCCTAGTTTATATTAATATTTTCAAGCAGAACAAGATACATTCGGTATATGCATGACTTTACACGTTTTTTATTAATTGCCATAATGTTTGTTAGATTTTTATATTAATGAAAATGAAAATGAAAATGAAAATGAAAATGAAAATGAAAATGAAAAGGAAGTTATTAACATGGAGACAGATAAATTGATAAAAATGTTTAAGTTTACTGTGCTTGCTTGCATGCTGGCATCCTCAACAAATGCAATGTCCTTGGGACCTAATGCAAATGTACAGATAAACGGCACTATAAATCCGGGGGCGTGTACACCAACGCTGGATAACGGCGGTGTTATTGATTTGGGGTCCATGAATGCCAATTCCATTGGTGCTTCAGGACTGCGTATAACTCATAAAAATTTTAATCTTGTTATAAACTGCAGTACTGATTCAGCCTTTGAAAGGGCTGTTACGGATAATCGATTTGACTCTGTTGTCACCACGTCGTTATCTGGTTTGCTGAATTCATGGCGAAACGGGTTGGACTTCACATCATATAGTAAAAAAAAACTGGAGATTACAATATAAACAGATCATTACGAGTCATATTAGTAGATGGAGTTAATCGTGTCCTGATACAATTCAACGGTGTTTGGAGCAATGGCAGCGGTGCGAACGTCGTCATGCAGTCAACGAATATGGGTAAAAATGCGCTGAAATACAGTGTTGCTGAAACAGGAAAAATTATTCCTGTTGCCGTGAAGACGGCATCTTTCCCGTTATATACCCGTATGGCCATTTCATCAGAAATGAATCCTCTTCCACCGACTGGAAATAGCGATGGGAATGTAACATTTAGTCTGGAATACCTTTAAGGGTGAAATGTCCATGCTTGTGATGCTACGCTTTGACAGGTGGCGTTTTTGAGATTGTTTTAGTTGAACTAAAATGTATTTAATTTTCGATATTCCATTCGCTTATTGTTAATATACTAAGCGAATGAAGAGATTGATTTAATATATTTCTAAATGTATTTTTTATTGCTACAGGATGTACAATATTTTATGTATACCGCAGAAAATCCTCCAATACTTCATAGAAACAAAAAAAACCTTCCGGTAATGCTAGCTTGCTCATTTGTAATGCCATTTTCAGTCATGGCTATCAATCTTAATGATAAAGATATCGATGGTCAGCCCAGTGGTAGTTCTCTTTTTGTGATTAATAGAGATAATCCTTTTGATTTCTCCGGGGCATTATATTCTGATGGTATTTTGGCTGAAACTTGGTCGGAAAACATACCTGCTTTATATGTCACTTACGGCGGGAGGCTGGAAATACCTTTTTTGACGCCCCTAGATATTGTCACACATGGCTATAAGTCCACGGCTATTCTCATTGACGGTGCTTCGAGCGCTGATCTATACAGCCCTTTGACTGTTACTGCACATAATCATAGTGATGGTGTCCGAATCGATGACTCAAATCTCATAGCAAGAAATGATGTTAACATCACAATGTTAGGTGACGCTTCTCCAGCGCTTCAAATGAATAATTCATCTCATGTTGAGGTTCAGGGAGATTTAGCTATTCATTCCTGGGGAGATTATTCTGACGGTATAGTCACGCAGACTTCATCTGTAGGGGTGTTTAACACCTTAGATATAGTAACAGAGGGAAATGGGTCAGAAGCTATTATAAGTAATAATGCCTCCGGCGATTACAATAGTCATAGCCTCATCACTATCTTAGGCAGCGATAATAAAATTACTACCAAGGGGCAAGGAAGTTCCGCCATTTTTGCCCAAAATGATGGTCAAATAATTTTCGAACAGAACGCTGATATCAGGACAACAGGAAACGGAGCCTCTGGAGTTGTCGCCCTGTCTGGCGGAGAAGTGGAAATAAACGGCGGGACGATTATTACTGAATATGAAGGAACGACCTCGATTCGGGCTGAAGAAAACTCCAGTATCGATCTCTTTAATACCAGTGTTTATTCTGCCGGCGCGGCAATGCAGGTCGATAATGGTTCAACCGTTTCTCTGAGTAATGCTCTGGTGCAAACCGGGACAGACAGCAGTAGCCTCCTGATTTATCAGCAGGGTACCGTCAATTTTAACAAGGTCATTCTCGAAAATCTCAGTTCCACACAGGCACTTGTCGATTTCAGTTCACCTGCCTATTACGCAGGATATGAGCAGGGCGGCGCGCTTAACGCAAAAGATTCGATGCTGACCGGGGTTGCTACCGGCATACAGGCTGGTGCCGGCAGCTGGGATGTTAGCCTCGACAACTCGAGTTTATCCGCTGGCGATGCCGTGATCCTAAGCGGGGGTGGGGGGGAGAATGCAGCTGTGCTGACCCTGAATGCAAGTAACAACAGCATGATCAACGGCAATCTCCAGACACTTAACAGCAGTAGCGATCCACTCGCTAGTCGTCTAAGCCTCTCTTTACAGGATTCTTTGCTTAATGGCAGTGCGCTTAATGGCGAAGCGTTTGGGTCAGTACCTTCTAGTACGGTTAATATCGATGCACAAAACAGCTTGTGGACCATGACCGGTTCTTCGCAGTTAGATACATTGTCGATGAGCAACTCCAGCGTTGTTTTCAGTCACACCGGGGATTACCAAACGCTCCAGGCAGACAGTCTGTCTGGTAGCGGCACATTTTATATCAATACTTCGTTAAACCAGGATACGGACGGTAACACTGAGGGTGATCTGATCCATGTTACTGGTAGCGCTTCAGGTGAATTTTTACTGGATGTGACAACCCAGGGTACAGCAGCACCGACCGTTGCAGACGGAATTCTCGTCGCGCAAATTGATGATGCTATACAGCATGATGGTTTATTTACGCTGAGCCACGACGTCAGCATCGGTGCTTATGATTATTACCTGTTTGAAGGTAGTAAGGACGGGAAAGGTGACAACAATGACTGGTATTTACGCGCAGAAATACCTCTGCCCGCTCCGGCTCCAGAGCCTGATCCGACGCCGCAGCCAGAGCCTGCTCCAACGCCGCAGCCAGAGCCTGCTCCAACGCCGCAGCCAGAGCCTGCTCCGGCTGAATCCCCAGAAACCTGGAGACCAGAAGTACCTGGCTATATAGCTGCGCCATATCTGAATTTCTATTACGGTACCAAAGTTGTGGGTACGCTTCATGAACGTATGGGGGAATTAAACCAGGTGAGCGAAAAGGGACATGAGCAAACCTGGGGAAGAATGGCAGGTGAGCATACGTCATTTAACGCCGGCCGATTTGGCTATGACACTAACTACTGGTTCGTACAGTTTGGCCATGACTTCTATCAAGCAGTGGATGCCAACGGGACTCAAGTTTTTGGTGGTATGACAGTTACCCTTGGCCACCAAAACACAGATGCACAGGATCAGGTTCGCGAGCTTGTAGGACAAAGCGTGAATACAGGTGCAATTAATACAGATGCTTACAGTCTGGGGGGGTACTACACGCGGTATGCGGCTGACAGCAGTTATATCGATCTCGTTGGGCAAGTAACCTGGTATCGTAACCAATATGATTCACGCAACGATGCCACTCAGGACAGTTATGGTGCATTACTCTCATTTGAGGCCGGGCAACCTTATGGCATAGGGCATAACTGGAAAATCGAACCCCAAGGGCAGATGATTTTTCAGTATCTTGCCGCAGAAGATTTTCATGACGATATTTCTGACGTGTCGGGAGTGAATACCGTGGCAGGTACCGCTCGTGCGGGGCTGAGGTTTTATCGCGAGCAGACAGAGCAAAGCTTCAAACCTTATCTGACTCTCGACGTTCTGAGCTCTCTTGCAGAAGCTCCGGAGGTTAATGTTGGTGGGACAAATATCCGCGCAGATGATCTGACACAGCAATACTGGCAGATTGGTGCGGGATATACTTCGGGGCTAAGTGATAGCACATCCATGTACATGGATGTTAAATACCTCGATGGTTTCGATAAGGACATGGAAGGTTATGTTGGCCACGTTGGCATAAAAGGAAGCTTCTAGAATAAATAGCGCCTCATTTATGGGGCGCTTTTGAAATGATGGCTAAGGAGAAAAACTTAACTCACTCTGGGCCATCAAATTGAATTGCAAAATAAGTGTTTGAAGAAAGTAACAGCAAAAACCTATCGTATGTAAGAGGGAGAGGATGAAACGCAAATTTAACATAAGATAGATTGCACGAACTAAGCTATTGAAATTGAAGGGGTTAATTTATATTTTTCACGATTATCTCCAGGGTTCATGTCGCGCCGTATCCTGAGACTGGCTGAGAATACGAATGATTGTCACCAACGAATGTGATGACAAAAAATAGATCATGTGCTGTTCCACCGGCAGCGAACAGATATTTTCTCCCAGCTCTGCCCGATGCGTGCCGATGTCATGCAAGGCCAGAACGTCAAACACCGCTGCTATACGGCCGATATACGCATCCGCCTGAACAACCCCGAATTGTCTGAAGCTGTAGTCCCAGATAGCCTCCAGATCTTCTTCTGCTTTTGGTGTCAGCTCAATCTCTTTCATTTGCTACCCTGGCCCTGACATTTTTCAGGAATGCATCCTTATTCCATGGTTTCGCCTCGCCGCTGCCGATCCCTTCGGCCAGAAGATCGCGCAGTTCCTGAAGGCGGGATTCAGCCTGCTTTTCACGCAGCAAACGTAGTGCGTCACGCATAACTTCGCTCTGGGTGCGGTAATCACCATCCCTGACCAGGGCATCGATAAATTCACGCAGCTCATCACCCACGTCTACAGTCATCGTACGGGCCATAAATCCTCCTATTCATAATGTAAGATTTGTTCTTACATCAGTATAACATTTTAGCATCGAGCTTCAATAACCCGTGATTGATACTATGTACTGCATTTATGATTTCAAGAGGGATGCGAATATTCAATCATGGTAAAATAATAAAAAACTCACTCCTTAATCTAAATATATCCATCTCTTTACCGATATATATAGTAAAGAAGGGAGTGTCATGAACGATTTTCATATTTTAAGTATTTGTATCCAGAATAGAGATGTGACAGGCGCAATGCGTGTTCTGCGGGATAAATCAGAATTTGCGGTACGAAAAATTCTGGAAAAATTAAAAGTCAGTCTGACATCGCAAACGGGCAGAGTATTCTGGCACTCGGTTCAGAATTGGCTGCTGAACGCGTGTCGTCAGGGGAATACTCAGCATGAATCTGTTCGTATCCGATGCACTTCACATCCTGAAGACCGGCAAACCCAGCCCGGCTGCACTGGACATGATCAAGCTCGTGGCGCTTCTGGCCATGCTCATCGATCACAACAATACGGTGTTTCTGACGCCAGCCTGGCCGATGATGTATGCGCTTGGCCGGATGGCCTTCCCCCTGTTCACGCTTATATGGGCAATGAACGTACAGCGCACACCGGAACGACTGCAGAAGAGAGCCAATCGATTGTGGATCTGGGCAGTCATTACGCAGCCGGTGTTCAGTCTGGCATTCCTGCATCACCAGCCTTGGTGGGCCCTCAACATTCTGTTCGTGTTTGCCGGCGTCACACAGCTTCTTGCCCTGCAGTACCAGCACGGCCTGAAAGGAATGCTTGCCGGATATCTGCTCCTGGCCCTGATGATTTGGCCACTACAGCCGGCAAGCTATGGGCTGGCAGGAATTACGCTGGCCATAAGTATGGCAACCTTATCAGGCAGCGGCATACCCGAAGTGAAGCGACTGGCGATCACTGGCGCCGTGCTGTCACTGATTTGTTTAAACGGGTTATCGTATCTCCTGAACCTGCCCGCAGAAACATTATTACTCGCCACACTGCCTACTCTGGTATTCCCCCTGGTGGTGGTTTCTTTCTGCAGGAAAATCCGTCCGGAAGGCCGCAAGCGTTTCATGCCGCGTAATTTCTTTTATTATGCTTACGCCGGCCACCTGGGGATTATTGGTCTGATACAATATATTTCGCGCCTAACGTGAGTTTTCGTTCGACTGAGCATCAGACCCATAATACAGCCAGAATTTTCGTACGTGTGGCCCTCAAACATCTATTCAAACCATGGCTTGTGTACTGACTGCCCTGATCCGAATGAACCAGTACCTGTTTTTGGGGATTACGCCGCCATACAGCCATTAGCAGTGCGTTCAGGACAATGTCCTTTGTCATCCGGGATTGCATTGACCAGCCGATGATTTTGCGTGAGAACAGATCAACAACCACGGCAAGTTACAGCCAGCCTTCGTGAGTCCTGAGTAGAGTAAGAGGCAGGACGTAGTCGGACTATTTCCCTGCCTCTCCTCTCCGAACCGGACGTGCGCCTTTCAGTGCATCCGGCTCTCCATTTAAACACTGGCGAACGCCATTGCCACTTCAGTGTAGCGCGATGTATAGGTGTTTCTGGCTTCGGTCCTCAGGTAAGGGTTACCTTCAGGTAGACGCCAGCGGAACAGCTTCTTGCCTTGCCCTACCAGCCGGTACAGGATTTCACCGTTGAGCTTACCGTGGTTGGTTTTACCAAATAAAACCCACGTTTTACTCTGACCCGGTTTCGGTGGTTTACACCACCACCTCATCAGGTATGCGATACCTTTAAGGTATTTTCGGGCCATCCAGTGAGCCAGCTTCCAGAACACCACACGGTCGATATAACTGAACACGCTGGCCTTAAAATCAACGAACTGATAGAACGCAGCCCAGCCTTTCAATTTTCGGTTGAGCATCTCAACCATATCGATTTTGCTTTCACTGTAATTGCCTGATAACAGTGCCGTTAGTGACGCGGCGAAGTTTCTGGCTTTCTCCTTCGGGATCGTCGATACCACCCGCATATCGCCGTAACGACTGCGTTTACGGATGATCCGGTGACCCAAAAAGATGAAGCCGTCATTAACATGGGTGATTTTAGTCTTATCCATGTTCAGCCTGAGTTTCAGACTGCCTTCGAGCACGCTTCGGCATTCTTCTCTGAGGGTTTCCGCCTGCGCTTTAGTGCCTTTGACGATAAGCACGAAGTCATCGGCATACCGACAGTACGCTACCGCGGGTTTCCATTGCCAGTTTTCTCTGGCCGCAGTACTTCGGCCACGCTGGATACTGTGATTCCAGTACCAGCGATCCTTTCGGGCTTTTCCACTCAGGTAGCGTTTATGCAGATACTGATCGAACTCATTCAGCATGATGTTCGATAGCAACGGCGAGATCACCCCGCCCTGTGGCACGCCTTCACTGGCCGCCCGAAAGAGACCGACATCAACATGCCCGGCCTTGATGGTTTTCCACAACAGGCTCATAAAGCGGGCGTCACTGACCCTGCGGCGGACGGCTTTCATCAGCAGTCGGTGATGTACGGTGTCGAAGTAGCTGGACAGGTCACCTTCAATCACCCAGCGCCCCCGTGTTTCCCTGCAGTCGGTGAGCTGTAATTTCACCGTGCGGATCGCGTGGTGGACACTGCGTTCAGGCCGGAAGCCATATGAGAGTGTATGAAAATCACTTTCCCAGATTGGCTCCATCACCATCAGCATTGCCCGCTGAACAATACGATCCCGCAACGCGGGGATACCCAGCGGTCGCAGTTTGCCGTTGCTTTTTGGAATATAAATCCGTCTGGCTGGCAGGGGCTGGTAGTGACCCGAGAGAAGTTCTTTGCGGAGTCTTTTCAGCTCAGCAGACAGTCTGGGCTGTAGCGTTGCTTTATTCACACCATCAACGCCGGGGGTATGTGCCCCCTTTGATGAAAGGGTGATCCGCGCCGCTTCAGCCAGCCATTCTTGTTGTGTTATCAGACGCAGCAGCCGTTCAATCCGTCGGGACGGATCAGTTGCTGCCCATGTGGCAAGCTTGCGTTGCATTTCGCTGATTATCAAAGGTCTTCACCTCACTGGGTCAGTTAATCCACTTCGCAAACACATTTAAACTGCTCCCCTTCGCCATGTAATGGGCTTTCCCCATCGCGGACTACTACGGAAGCTCCGCCAGTCAGCACGTCATCGGAGCCATGCCCCCTTAACATCCGACACTGACCTTCCCCGGTTCACCTGTCTGGACTCAGACATACTGAGGAGGCTGCCCGTCGCACTCTTTGTCCTTGCTTGCCGCAAGTTGGCAGAAGTCAGCAGCGCGAGCGTGTTAGGCGCTGCTGGCCCGGTGTTCGGCTTACATGTCAAAACACTTTTGACCGACACGGCATATCTATCAGTGTCAGTTCCTTCTGCACGGCCTGTCAGATCACATAGGCCGTGGTGACATTTTCAACCCACAGAGGCGGATTAACGGGTTCATGTTCTTCAGCCTTTCAGTACTCAACCTTGAGGATCATCTCGGCTTAGTGATCTCGCCTCAATCCCCGTTGTCAGCGGGTTACATCACCCTACGGGCATGCCGCAGGTCACTGCCGCTCAGGTTCTCCGCCGTCATACCAGGCGGGATTGTAGGGTTACTCGTCATGAGTTACCGGTTCAATATTCCAGACAGACTCGTGGTTCATTTGAGCCTCCATGCTCGCCCTGAACTCCGGGCACACTGTAGGTTATGTCCGTTACCCAACGCTCATCTGGAGCATCCGGATTAAACTGTCTCTGGAGCCTGTTGGGCGATACGATACTGGCCTCGCTTTTGCGTGCCCGCGGGCTCCGATACCCGACCTGAGCCTTTATCCCGGCACGATTCATCAGTCGCCAGACTCTGTTCACTCCGCACTGTTGCCCGCTATCCCGCAAGTCCAGATGGATCTTGCGATAACCATAAACGCAACCGGACTCCAGCCAGAACAGTTTGATCTGTCCCGTCAGTCTCAGATTTACCTGGTGGCGCTGAGAATACGGTTGCTTAAACCAGGCGTAAAAGCCACTGGGATGAACATCCAGCACCCTGCAGAGCATACGAACAGGCCAGCAACGGGAGTTGTCACGAATAAAGACGTACCTCAGTCGGACAGCTTTGCGAAGTACGCCGCAGCTTTTTTTAATATGTCCCGTTCGTCAGTAACACGCTTCAGCTCCTTATGAAGTCGGCGGATCTCGGCCTGAGCATCTGACTGTTCTTTATTAGTGGATGAGTCCGGACCGTACTTCTTTATCCTGGCGTAAAGGCTGTGGGTGGTGATATCGAGACGTGTTGCAACGCTGGAAACAGAATGACCGCGATCAATAACCTGTTTGACTGCTTCAATTTTAAACTCTTCGGGATAACGTTTACCGCTCATGGGCACCTCTCTTTAAGTCATCTTAAATGACTCCGAGGTGTCTGTTAAACCCGTGGCGATTCACATAATCATTACTTATACCCAGCAGTATAATAAATAACAGGTATTTATCCAGAGTTAATAAAAGAGTGCTTGTCAGCGGGTATTCTAATTATAATTATCCTGCCAATATATGATTAACATCCCTAATCTCAAACCCCTTCAGATCTGTCTCTTATGTTTTGGCTGTGATTGTTAACCATGTGTTATTGCTTTAACAATTTTAACTGTCTGATTTTAATGTTGTTAATTCTACCTGTCAACGCTTCACCTTTCAAGATCTGTACTAATTCGTTTTTAGTGAATGTATTCTACAGGAAATAGGGTCTTCACTATTCCGCCAGGTTGTAGGATGATTCTTAGCATCAAGTGAAGGTTTAATGCTGTTTATGATCCTGATGCGTCTTTTCATAATCTTCGCAATCTCATTTAATTTTAACCGTATTGTTGGCGGCAAGTTTAATTGTTTTCCAATCGAATATACTTAAGGCTCCACTATGAAAAACAATGTCACTAAATATTCCATTATAATGGCCAGTATCGTATTGCCTTTATTACCTTTACTGTCTCATGCCACCGGAATGGTCCCTGAAACCACCGCCTTAATTATTGACGAAGCGGAAGGCGGCGGCAGTATGAACGTTAAAAATACAGACGATAAAGCCGCGTTGCTTTATACCACTATTCAGGAAACGGACGGCAGCAGTAATAAAGGGGCAATGTTAGTTGCGACACAACCGATTGTCCGCCTTGAGGCAGGTCAGACCCAGCGAGTACGTTTTGTGCTGAACACCACAAGCCCGCTGAAAGTTGAACAGTACAAACGCGTTATTTTTGAAGGCATCCCGCAGGCAAAATCCGTGGGTAAAAAACAAATTACCACCACCATCCGCCAGAATCTGCCGGTAATTATACACCCTAAAGGCCTGCCAGAATTCACCACCCCCTGGGAAAAGCTTGAGTGGAAATCTGAAGGTAGCGTTTTGAAAGTGACCAATCCAAGCGCTTATGTCGTACGGATGTCCCCGCAGGTCGTCACTCAGCCTTCGAACGTGTCAGGCAACTTTGACAAAAGCTTCATCCTGCCGGGTGAAACTCTGACTGTAAAACTGAAAAGTTCAACGTCTGATAAACAGGTGAAGATGTTCCCGTCGTCCCGTTTCGGGTTTGAAACGGGCAGCTACGTCGCGTCGCTGAAATAACCGTTCAGTTATCCCTGACACTAAGCCTCAGGACGAGGCTGTGCCCCCGTATTTTAAGAAGCAGGTTGTTGCCGATATGGATAGAAAATATGTATCAGGGTTAATGATGCTGAGCGTGATGGGAGCAAGCGTAGGAAATGCGCAGGCTGCAGAAAACGTCACGGGGATTGCCGCCAGTCCAGCGCCAGTCGATACCGCCGCTGTTAATCCGAGTGAAGCAGGCACTGACATTGCGATAAATTTCGATATGGAAACGCTGCGCTCCCGGGGAGTGGATCCTTCAGTTGCGAAGTATTTCTCCCGTACTGCGCGTTTTGCGCCGGGTACCAAGGTCGTAGGTTTCTCGCTTAACGGCAATCCGAAAGGCAGCATTCCTGTCAGCTTCGACAATCAGGGACAGCCCTGTGTTGACCGGGCTTTTTTACAAGCCGCGGGTCTGAAAATACCCAAAGATGTGCATCACAATCCGGCGGAGGTGGAACAGCAGCCAGAGGTCTCAGGAACGGACAAAGAAGCCGTTCAAAATGGGCAGTCAGCACATTCTTCGGATGCCGGCGTCCCGGACATTGTGTTACCCGTGGTCTCTCCTTCAGCCGAGCCCACATCTGATATGTGCTACGACTACAGTTCCGCGTTCCCCGGCACGGTATTTAGCCTCTTTCCGACCGAGGACAGAATTGAACTGGTGACACCTCCCGAGGCGCTGCAACCTCTTTCTATGCAGGCGGGTAACTACAACACTGGCGGCACAGCGGCCCTGCTGAACTATTCGTTGTTCACCAGTAAGAACAGCTTTGACGGCGGTACTAGCAGTTACAGGCAGGGCATGTTTGAGACCGGATTTAACATGTCCGACTGGCTGCTGCGCAGCAAGCAGATGGTCAGCGAAACGGACGGAAAAATGAACCGCGATGCGCTTTATACCTTCGCGCAGCATACGTTCACCGGCATCAAAAAGATCGCGCAGGTCGGGCAGATTAACGTTAGCAGCACCCTGTTTTCAGGCAGTGCGCTCAACGGTGTACAGCTGGTTCCTGAAACCGCGCTGGATGACAGCGGCGGTAGTGGCGTTACGGTCACTGGTATTGCGCAAACCCCGCAGGCGCGCGTGGACATCAGACAATCCGGTGCCGTGATTTACTCGACGCTGGTCCCTGCCGGGCCTTTTACTCTCGATAATGTGCCGGTTATCAGTGCCAACACTGACCTGGATGTGACGATCACCGAATCGTCAGGCACCTCAAGCCATTTTATTGTCCCGGCGGCCAGCCTGTCAGGCAGCAACCTGGGAAAACCGCAGGGATTATCGGTAGCCATCGGTAAAGTCCGTGACGTCGATGCAGACTTTGAAGACCCGTGGCTGGTTACGCTGTCCAATGGCTGGCAGGCCACCAAATATCTGAACCTCAGCGGCGGGGTGTTAGGAGCCAGTAAGTACCAGGCCGTTGCCGGGGGAATTGATATTACACCTGTCAGCGACCTGATGCTGAGTGCCAAGGTACTGAGTGCTGCTGATAAACGTAACAACAACAAAGGTGAGCAGATCACCCTGTCAGCGAATTACGCGGCGCCTTACAAACTGAGCTTCGGTGTATCGGGGACACAAAACAGCCAGGGTTACCGCGATTTGCAGGATACGTTTACCAGTGATGACAGTACCAGCCACACCAAAAACGACCTGTCGTTCTCAACCGGATGGTCAAATGACGTGGCGGGCAGTTTCTCGCTGGGGTATTCGCGCTCCGTCAGTTTCGATGATGAAGGTGCGTCGAAACGTGTCACTGCATCATGGAGCAGGAGCTTTAAATATGCATCAGTCAGCGTCAACTGGCAGCATGAAATTGACAACAGTAATGCCAGCAGCAGTAACGGCAATTATTACCGCAATGACAGCGATGACCGCGGCGACACCTTTTACGTCAACGTCAGCATTCCGTTTGGTACGCAAAGCGTGAACACTTATGCGCGTAATGACGGCCAGGACACTAGCTACGGCGTACAGACAGCGGGCAATATTACCCGTGATTTGGGCTACAACGTGTCGGCAGAAAATACCAATCCGGGAAGCCAGAACAGCGTAAGCGGCGGGCTGAATGCCAACCTGCATTATACCCGTTTAAGTGTGAATGCGGGCGGTAACTCCGATAAAAGTCGCAACACATCGGCTACCCTCGACGGCGCGATTGTTGCCCACAGCGGTGGCGTGACCTTTTCACCTTACGCCGTGCAGGACACGTTCGGTATTGCCACGCTCGGTGACCACGTCGCCGGGGTAGAAATCAGTACGCCGCAGGGCACCGTGTGGACGGATAAATGGGGTAACGCGGTGGTGCCTTCACTGAATGCCTACCGGAACTCTAACGTGATGGTCAATACCGAAACGCTGCCCAAGAACGTTGATATCAGTAACGGCATGAAATCTGTTAGCGCCGGGCACGGCTCGGTGAGCCAGTTGCAGTTCGGCGTGCTGTCAGTTAGGCGCGTCATGCTGACGCTGACAATGCCGGACGGTAAGCCGGTGCAGAAAGGCGCTGTGATTTTTGACAGCAGCAACGAATACGTTACCACGGCGGTGGAAGACGGCGTGGTGTTCGTTAACGACGCCGGAAACACTGGGGAGCTCTACGCCCTGACGGATGAGGCTGGTCACAAATGCCGGCTTGGCTTCACCCTCAGTGAGAAGCCGGATCTGAATAAATTTTATGAAAACGTCGCCGCGACCTGTAAGCCGTAACGACGGGGGAAAGAAGATGCGTAACCGTTTTATGAATCCCAGCACGAACCGGATGGCCCTGGTCACTCTGCTGCTACTGCTGAGCGGCCAGGCGATGGCGGATATCAGCAACTGCCAGATAAGTCTCTCACCGGTGGAGCAAAACTACGGCAACCTGCTGAAAGGAAATCTGACCTTCACCAGCACCGCGCAGGGAAACGTCACACAGCTCAGCGAGCGTACCAGCAATCTGAGTATCACCTGCCCGCAGCCCGAGCGGCTGGACTTACGCTTCACCGGTATCAGTCAGACCGACGGCAGTTTCGGATTCGGCGTTCAGGGCAAGATGAAAGTGACGCTGAGCAGCGCGGTGCTTGATGGCAAGGCCGTCAAGCTGGCGATTACCAAACACAAGGGCGTGATCCGCGACGATATCGTCGCTGACAGTCACGACCTATACGCGGCGGACGAAATCACCGTCGGCGATAACAGCAGCGTGAAGGGGATGAACCTTAGTGCGACAGTGACCGTAACTCCCTACCTACTGGAATCAGCCTTCAGGGTGCCGGACGCTTATCAGGAGGAGGAGGTTATCAGCGCAGAGCTATTGACAGTGAATTAAGCAGCCCCAAAGACGTGATCTGATAAAAGAGTTCAGCCACAAGTACAACAACCCAAAACTTTTACCTAATGCAGTACATGGAGAAAATAAAATGGAAATGAAAACAATTCTGAAAGCCACCGCGATTGCCGCGCTGATGGCAACAGCCTCTTCCGCCTTCGCGGGTCCGAGCGCCACCCTGCGGATCACTGGTACCATCACACCGGGTGCCTGTACGCCGGTGCTGGCAAACAACGGAGTTATCGACTTCGGTGAAACCTCCGTGGACCAGTTGCCAGCCACGGGCACCCTAGCACTGGCCGGTAAAACCGTGACCGCCACCGTGACCTGCACCTCCGCCACCAAGGTGGCGATGAGCTTTGTGGACAACCGTGCGGACTCCGTACCGACACACACTGACGAGCCTACCGCCGCCGGCACCGTCTTTGGCCTGGGCAAAGCGGGCACCATCAACATCGGCTCCTACGGCCTGAGCATCGCCGCCATTCAGGGTGACGGTACCGCCGGTGACCTGCTGATGAGCAGCGATAAAACCAGCTGGGTCAAGATGACGCTGGACACTTTCGCGAACAATAATACCGCGCAGCAGTATCTGACGTTTGCGGCAACGGGAACTACTGACCCGAAAGAAGCCACCGTGTTCACCTTTGACCTGAAGGCGACGCCGGCGCTGAGCTCAGAACTGGGTGCGATTACCGACACGGCGAACCTGGACGGTAATGCAACTATTAACTTCGAGTACCTGTAAGGGATCCGGCGTTACTCGTGAATTAATTTAACTGTATCCGGTCGGAAAGTATACGGCGGGATACTCTCATAAGGAGTGTACTGATATGGAAAATAATACAGTGAAGAATATCTTTAAAGCCACAGCCCTTACCTGCCTGATGGCGGCGGCGACAAATGCCATTGCTGTCGGTCCGACGGCCAACGTGCAAGTCAAGGGGACAGTTAAGATTGGAGCCTGTACTCCTACACTGGACAATAGTGGGGTGGTAGATTATGGGGATATATCTACTAATTCTTTATCCGTCATCGATGATGCGCCATTAGAGCCAAAGTACCTCACATTAACCGTTGCATGTAATGCTGACACATTCCTTAGTTGGACAACACATGACAATAATGCATCCGGTTTCACTGGTAGCGGTATGCAAGTTACAAGCGCAGGGATTAGCGACGACCTAACAATTGATTTCACGAATAATAATTTCAATTTGGGCTTTTCAAGCACAGGCAAAGGATTGGGAGTATATGCTATAACTTTCATGTACCCCTCTTTAAGTTCTAATATAAGTGATACAACAATGATTCAACGTCGTGATGACAGCCAGGCATGGACTTATTCCTCTAGTGGCGTTGCTCTCGATGGGGTTGATGACTTTAGAGAATTCACTTTATCTGATAAAACAACGTTGGCACCTGTAGCATTTAAAAACTTAACAATGCAAATTAAAATTAACGCAAATGTTGATAACTCTGCTGTATCATCGTTAAGCGACGTGGCTACTATTAATGGAGATGCAACAATTAATCTAAATTATTTGTAAGGGAAATAATCTTCACTAAGCAACAGTCTCATCCACCTTCGCGGGTCTGAGCGTCACCCTGCGGAACACTGGTACCATCACACCGGGTGCCTGTACGCCGGTGCTGGCAAACAACGGAGTTATCGACTTCGGTGAAACCTCCGTGGACCAGTTGCCAGCCACGGGCACCCCGGCACAATAATACCGCGCAGCAGTATCTGACGTTTGCGGCAACGGGAACTATTGACCCGAAAGAAGCCACCGTGTTCACCTTTGACCTGAAGGCGACGCCGGCGCTGAGCTCAGAACTGGGTGCGATTACCGACACGGCGAACCTGGACGGTAATGCAACTATTAACTTCGAGTACCTGTAAGGGATCCGGCGTTACTCGTGAATTAATTTAACTGTATCCGATCGGAAAGTATACGGCGGGATACTCTCATAAGGAGTGTACTGATATGGAAAATAATACAGTGAAGAATATCTTTAAAGCCACAGCTCTTACCTGCCTGATGGCGGCGGCGACAAATGCCATTGCTGTCGGTCCGACGGCAAATGTGCAGGTCAAGGGCTCGGTGACAATGGGGGCCTGTACACCTACGCTGGATAATGGCGGGGTAATCGATTATGGGGATATATCTGCAGATTCTCTAAATGATGCGAGTAATCGATTAGTTGATAAAACTGTAAATCTGACTATAACTTGCTCCTCAGATACATTGTTATCATGGTCAACAATAGATAACCGTCTAGGGACTCGTTTTGGTGGTTCAGTAACCAACGCCACAGCTAATGGAGGAACAATTGGTAATAGCGTGAATCAGTTTGGATTAGGTAAGACAAGTGATAATAAAAACATAGGAGGATATGTACCATATATTAGCTCTCAAAATATTCAAACTGATGACGGTATTGATAAAGATCTAATTAGAAAATACGGTGATGAAGATGTTTGGGCTATCTCTACGGCTAGGAATCTCGCTACTGGGGAAAGTGCCTATGGAACCAATAATTACACTTTAGCGACAAAGGGTACTCTCATACCAGTGGCCTATAAATCAGCAACATTTCCAATAGTAATTGCAACTGCTTTGGATTCAAATGGGAATCTGAATGTGACGGATAACACTATGCTTGATGGAAATATGACTTTTATAATTAGTTATAATTAACTACCTCTTTCCAAAAATTATCATCTTCATAAAGTTAGCAAGCGTAGAGCGGGTATGCTAATCGCCACCTGCCGTATATAAATAATCGTTCAACTGCGAACGTTATTTTCACTTTTAGGAAGGATGATGCAAAAAATTATCCGCCCTGAGGATTTGCACTTTACTTTGCTTTTCTATTACGCATAAGCTTGGCTACGGGCTTATGCGCCTGCGCATTAACATAGCGACCTAGTCAGAGGGTATCGGCGGGTAGCCTCGTTAGCAACGCGACGATTTGTAAGTATCCCGCTTAACCGGACCATTCACTTTTAGAGATCTTCCGACATACTGATTATGTCCTTCGAGGAGATCACCATGCGAAAAGCCCGATTAACTGAATACCAAATCATCGCCGTTGAAATCCGTCGAAGGCGGACACACCGTCAAAGATGTCTGCCGCGAAGCGGGAATATCTGAGGCCTCGTACTACAACTGGAAAGCAAAGTACGGCGGGATGGAAGCCTCTGATATCAAAAAGATGAAGGATCTTGAGGACGAAAATGTCACTGGTATGCCTGAACGGGATTTCACACCTGATAAGCTTGCCGGAAGACACGTTGCTACTGGCCACCTTACCGACGCTAATTTTCCCGTTAGTGGCCATCTCGCTGAGCCGCAGGCTGTTTCCTATGGGCGATCGGAGATTTATGCCCCGGCACTTTTTTTATATGGCCTATGCCGGACACCTTTTCATAATTGCTGTTATCGTGTAGGGTTTTCGTTAAAAAAACGACGGAGGCTAACGTCACAATCCATCCAGCAACATATCTTAAAACAGATGTCGACATGTATATTTTGATGAAGAGATGGTTTTCTGCACTTTTGCTATATTTAGAATTAATTACTGGCTTCTGCTTTATCGGTTCTGGATTTTTTGAATTATTCATTGCTGATTCCGGTTCTCAGATATGTACTGAAATGACGTTATGTGCTGCCGAAAGCCTGAGCATTATTACAACCTTGTTATTTGTGTGCTTTGGAATGTTGGTTATTATTATCTGGTATTTGATGACGTATCTTCCTCATAGGGAAAATGAATCTCAATTTACGACCTCAGTTAAACCTGAAGCTTTTGTGAAATAAGCAAGGTGAACCTTGGCATAATGACCTGTCAGCTAATATTGTCCGTTCCTGGAAACCTGGAGGAACAACAGGGCCGCATACCAGCGTGTTTGCACACTAATCACAACCATGGTTTTTGTGCCCGTAGGGCATGTAAGGCGACAGATCAACTTAACGTGAGCACAAATGGAAAGGGTCGCCGGAACCGGCGTTAGCCGTTGCTGGTTGATAGGTTCTGCCTTGCCACCCCATTCCCTGCAAAGCCATACCCGCTTAAAGCCATTCAGTGACCCCTTTGCGCGGTCGGAGTGAGCCCGTCGAGGCCATCGGCCGCTGACGGGCTGTATCTCCGCGTTAGCGCCTTTAGGCGCTTACGAGCGTGTACAGCTTAACGTTCCGCAACATCACATAAAGCGTCTAAAAACTCTAGTTACAACATCCCTTTTAAAGCGATGGTGTTCCGGCCCTTTGGGCCGGGGCGACATCGCTTTAGCAGGGGTCTGGTGTGTGCTCAATGTAGAGTTTTAGCCGGAAGGGGCCCGGCGCTTGCGACGGGAGGTACTTTTGATTTTCTTCTGAGTGCGCGGCCATGAGGCCGCTGCATGCGAAGGCATATTCGATTATCCACAAAGTTACAGAGGATAAAGATCCACTCTGAAATGAAATGGCAGAGCGATAAAAAAGGGGGGTTAGATAATTTTGCAGGTTTCACGTTATACGTTTCCGGAATGCTGGATTTATCACTTTGCGGATTTATGTGGAAAAGAGGAAAGAACTTACGAGCCGTGGATTATTAAAGGGATGATGGCTGCAGAAAACGTCCCGCTGAATGTTCAGTGGGCAAAAAAATACAAATAAGTTGAGAAATACCAACGCAAAAAGCCCCGGTCAGGGGCATGTAAACAGAGGGGATCACACAGTGTGCGCCGTGGCTAATCCGGAGGTGACAGAGCCAGATCCAGCTGGTAAAGGTACTGAACAGCCAGTTGCGTCAGTCGTTCCGGGGTGCACCAGTAGGCTTCATCATGTGAAAGGGTTTTGTATATCCACTTCTCCATCACATGAAGGCGCTCATCTGCCGGTAGCTTGATCAGGTTGTTGGCCCGTTTACGCTCAGCACCTTTTTTACGACGGTATGTGAGTGCTTCATGTCGCTTCCTGCCTGACCAGCATTTACGGGCAGCATGTGGTGTGATGTCATCATGCTGATTCATCACACCTTCGTCTATCAGACGCTGGCGCTCAGCGCCGAGTCGGAGCTTCTTTTCCTGCTCTTTAAACAGCTTGTCCATATCGACTCCCAGCATCTGGAAACCCGCAGGCGTGATATAGACATACGTCGGCAGCCAGGACCTGGACTCACGATCCCATGCACGTTCTTCAGCAAGTCCCAGAACACCGAACCGCACCTGTTCTTCAATAAGTCGAGAAAGGCGTGACACCGTCACTGCTGTTTCCGGAATAACATTACCTGCAGTATCTTTTGCGCTCAGTTCTTTTGCCAGGCGTGAGATGCACATTCCGACGGTGTGCTTGCCGGCGTCACAGAAGCTGACGAGCAGAGGCCAGAGCGCATCGAGCAGACGCTGGCGCTCCGGACGGAAACCGTATTTTCGCCCTGCCTTACGGCGACCGGCGACATAAAGTGGGTGGCGGGAAACCCGCATGCGCAGGCTGGCTTTTCCGGTCCTTTTGTCACAAACGACAAGTCGGTTATAGGCATGACCAAGCTCGCCGGAAAGCTTTTTATAATGCTCCGGACGATACCAGACAGGGTATTCACATTTGGGTTTTGTGGAATGATCTCCACGTGTACGGCGGGTCAGTTTTTTGACTGGCGCGACAAGGAAATTATCCTGTGTTCCGGCATCGACATCCTGCCAGAAACGGGTTAATTCTTCAGCCGGCAGCTCAGACCAGTGGACAGAGAATTGATTGTCATTCAC